>JBKPNP010000116.1:0-8347 GCA_046732775.1 Acidobacteriota bacterium | reverse complement strand
AAGTCCTGCTCGATTTCGATCGTGTTCACAGTCCCATACACGCGCACGCGTTTACCAATCCACTCCTGATTCGCTCGCACTTCATTCGTTTCAAACTCACGAACCAGCGCTGCCGCGTGCATATTGTTTGCAGGCGCTGCTACGGGCGCTACCGCTACGCTTGCGGCAACAGGTTTGTCCAACTCAATACTGGAACTGAAGGCGACGTAAGGCGCTGTATAGGAGTCGTCGTTAAAAACCGCGAGGATGCTGACGGCTGTTGTGCCACGCGTGATCACGGTTAAGACGGCAGCCGCTTTGCCGCCGTTAAAGTCTATAGCTGTTCCACCCGCCGTCGCGGTCCAACCGTTTTCCTCGCCAGTTTCGGTTTTGGGTTCTGCTTCGGCGGCGAAGGGTTTGGCGACGAGGTTAGTCCACTCACGCTTAAAATCGCTTTGCGCCGTGCCGGTACCGGGCGTCGCTCCATAGAGCGTGATAATGCAAAACTTGCCGGTCTCGCGGTTCACTTTGCTGAACGCAATGACGTTTTCTTTACTGGTTTTGTCCCAGCCTTTTGGCGGTGTGTACTTAACGATGCCCAGCGTCTCCGTTTGCGCAGACACGGTAGACAAAAACGCAGGCGCGGCCATGAATAGAACGGCCATGGCAATCAGGAGCAGACTTTTCACGAGTCACCTCGATTCGGTTAGCGGAGGTTTGACCAAGGTTTTGCCGAATGGAATTACGGACCCACTTTAACACCGAAACGTCAATTGAAAGGCACCAGCACCCGGCGCCGAGTCCTTCTTTCGAATGTCCGGACCACAACTTACGTTCACTTACGCGGGGTTCGACCGGGTCAACCTGCATACTGGCCCACCAACCGACACCGACATTGAATAATATAAAGATCACAGAATCCGAACATTTTTTCGCAGCCGATCGATAAAATGCCTCCCACGCTCAACAAGAGGATTTGTGGTGAGCATACCCGGCCCCCTGGCTATCAACGGATTTGTAGGTCCCACTTAGACAGGAGCAGCAAAAATGCTAACCCGGCTACGGAAAGTTCTGTATCAGACCGAAATATCTCACGACCATTACTCCAAATATCGCAACGCTAAAAAAGCTTTAAGACACGGCTCAAAAGCATCTTCTGCAAGTCTCGTTACCGTTGCCGTTATTGCAGTGCTCTTCGCGTTGGCTTTGATCACCTGGCCCACGCTGACGGCCGTGCTGGCTGCTGACCCCGGTGCGGGTACGCTTTCGCCAGCGGGGCCCTCCGTTACCTGGAACGGCATGGCGGTTACTTACGCCAACCCGGTATCTGCGAGCGAGCAGACCTGTCAGGACGGGACGAACTGCGACACTTTTAAGTTGACCCTTTCCGGCACGCCGGCGGATTGGGCCGGCAAGATGGTCCACATACAGATCGATTGGCTCAGCCCAACGTTCGACTACGCGCTCTCCGTGCATAAGGGGACGAACGCGGATCCGTCAATCGCCTCTTCAGATAACCCCGTCGACGCGCCGCGTAACTGGGAAGCGGTTGATATTGATCCCAGTGTTTCAGGCGTCGGCGACTATTCGGTGCACGTCATCTATTTCACGACTGCCGCCGCAGATGGGTACAAAGGAACGGCGAGCATCAAGGCAGCAGCGCCAACTCCCACACCTCCGCCAGTGTCAACAGAGTCGGCGGCGCGCTACTTCAACTACCACGCACCGGACGGCTTAGGAACCGGCGCCGGCGAGCCTTCTATCGGTGTCAATCCGAAAACGGGCAAAGTCTTCTTTGAGTCAAACACGCAGACTTTACGCGTGACCTTCGACGATACGTCATCACCGGCGCGGACGACTTGGGAAGATAAGAGCGCCCCCAACGCGGTCACCAGTCTCGACCCGATTCTTTTCACAGATCAGAAGACCGGGCGCACGTTCACATCACAGCTTGCAGGCGCGACGAGTCTCATGTCGTTCAGCGATAACGACGGCGATAGTTGGACACCGAGCCAGGGCGCCGGCATCCTAGCTTCCGTAGATCACCAGACTATTGGCGGCGGCCCTTTCGCTGCGCCGCTAACGCGCGATGCCACTTCGCCGCTGTACAAGAATGCCATTTATTACTGCTCGCAAGACCTCGGTGTAGACGCTTCGTGCGCCGTTTCGCTCGACGGCGGCTTGACCTTCGGTCCAGCGGTGCGCATTTACACTGAGCTCGATTGCGACGCCGGATTGCATGGTCACATCAAGGTCGCGGCCGACGGTACTGCTTACGTTCCTTCGAAGGGATGCGGCGGTCAGCAGGCCGTAGTCGTTTCTGAGAACAACGGGCTGACCTGGGAAGTCAGAAAGGTTCCCGGAAGCAAGGAAGGCGAAACCGATCCGTCGCTCGGGATTGGCACGGATGGCACTGTCTATTTGGCGTACTCGAATGGCGACGGCCACCAGCGAGTCGCGGTCTCGCATGACAAGGGAAAGAGCTGGCCGGCAGAGTTTGATCAGGACCTTGGTTACTACCAGGGCATCCAGAACTCGGCGTTCCCGGCAGCTGTTGCGGGTGATAGTAACCGCGCCGCGGTCTTCTTCCTCGGCTCAGCCACTGCGGGGACGACGGGAGCCAACGGCCCTGACCCGGCCGGTTTCCCCGGCACATGGTATGGCTATGTCTCGACAACGTATGACGGCGGGAAAACCTGGACCACCGTGAACGCGACGCCGAACGATCCGGTACAGCGCGGCCCTATCTGCACCCAGGGAACGTTGACCTGTACAGGTACAACTCGCAACCTACTAGACTTCAACGACGTTACGATTGACGGCAAAGGGCGCGTGGTTGCTGCCTACGCCGACGGCTGTGTCTCTCCGCAATGCGTCCAGGGCACCGACCTGAACGGCGACGGCAAGCTCGACGGCAACGACAACGATGGCGCTCAGATCGCGACAATCATCCGCCAGTCGGGTGGCAAGAGTCTCTTCCAGCAGTTCGATCCGGAGCTGGTTACGAACCTGCCCGGCGCGCCAAACCTCGTCGCGCAGCACGACGGCAAGACTGCTTATCTATCCTGGTCGACTCCTGATGACGGAGGCTCGGCCATCACCGCCTACAAGATCTATCGCGGAACCAGCGCGGGCGAGACGCTGTTGGCGAGTGTTGCGGGCGATGTCAACTCTTACAACGACCCGACCTTCAACGGCGGATCTTTCTACTATCGCGTCAGAGGTTCGAACGCCAACGGCGACGGGCCGCTTTCGACAAAAATCACGCCGAGCGTGCTGGTGCCTCCAGTTATCGGATCGCCGTGTAAGCTTCCCGGTGTGCTGGTCGTCAAGGATGCGATGGGTGACGGGGACGGTATCCCCGGCCACGATGTGGACTCTGTGAGCGTTGCTGAGGTTTATCAGACTGACGGTTCGCAGAAGCTCTTCTTCACCTTGAAGGTTGGGAGTCTCAATCCGATAGCTACGCCCAACACATCCTCGAAGGTGCTCTTCAAGGCGCCCGACGGGATTACGCACTTCGTTGAAATGAATACCTTCAACCCGACCGCCACTGCGTTCCGCTACGGCCACATCGAGGTTGACCCGACGACCGGCGTTAGCAATAACGTTAGCGACGGCACTCTCGACCCGGCCAGCAACTTCAAGACTGACGGCACGATTACACTCGTGATCGCAAACTCGAATGTTGGCAACCCGGTGGCGGGCCAGAGCCTGGTCGGCATCAAGGGTGAGGTGCGCGCGCTTGTAGGTGTCACCGCCGGATTACTTGTGGTGATTGACGACACGGGCGTGGGCAGCTATACGGTAGCGGGCAACGACTCGTGTGCGCCGAAGCCGGCCGCGCCGACTGCGTTGACTGTAGCCAACTCGGCGAGGAGTGCCGTCACGCTTAACTGGCAGGATAAGTCGGACAACGAACAAAACTTCCTCGTCGAGCGTTCCACGAGTGTGGACAGCGGCTACGCGCAGATCGCTGCAGTAGGCGCGAACAACACCAGCTACGTGGACGGTACCGTCGTAAAGAAGGTGACCTACTACTACCGCGTGCGCGCTGCGAACGGGGCGGCGAAGTCGGGATACTCGAACGTCGCGAGCGTGCGGGTTAAGAAATAACGGGCCGGGAGCGCGCGGTGGCATAAAGCCTGGGGCGTGAGCCCCAGGATTGCCATGGCCGAATCGGCAGCCCGCCGAGCGGATGACAGCTCTCAATGACGACATCTTGATCAATCTTTCCTACATGATTTTTTCATTGAAGTGATGTCGCCCACTCCGCGGGCTCGGGCGTGTTTCCCGGCTGGATCCTGGGGCTCACGCCCCAGGCTTTACGCCTTCACCCGCTTCGCGGGATCCTTCACTTCAACGATAGTTGTTAAGAGGGCTCTTCGATGAACGCCAGGAGTACGACACTGCTGCTTTGCTGTTTTGTGCTTGCGTCCCTGGCGTGCAGAGGCGCCCAGACCAACGCCGGCGCGAACCCTGTCGATACCGACGCCTGCGCGCTCCTCTCCGCCTCTGATATTCAAGGCGTTCAAGGCGAGGCCGTCTTAGATAGTCAAGGCAGCCGCCACGCGAATGGCGCGTTCGTTACCACTCAATGCTTCTATCGCCTGCCAACCTTTAGCAAGTCTATTAGCCTCGAGATTATGCGTCCGGCTGCCGGCGTCGAATCGGCGCGGGCAGTTGCCGAATTCTGGGAACGTCGATTCCACCAACCGCGTGAGACGAAGAGCGAAGCGGAGCTAGAGCGCGAACAGGAAAGGGCACGCGCCGGAAATCGTAACCAGCAACGCGAAGGGGAAGGCAAGGGCGAGCGCGAGCCTGATCGGGACGAAGAAGAAGAAGCGAAAGGTGCGCAGCCTACGCCCGTTACCGGCATCGGTGACGAAGCCTTCTGGACCGGCAACCAGATCAACTCTTCACTCTACGTCCGCAACTCGAATGTGATCATCCGTCTCAGTATCGGTGGACCTGACGAGCCGTCTGAGAAAATTAAGAAAGCGAAGGATCTCGCCGAGCACGTTCTCAAGCGCCTGTGAATCACTCCGACCGCGGGCGTCCCGCCCGCAAGGCGCCGCAGAGCGCGAAAACTTTATTAGCGCCGCGCTGGCTGCCGTAGCGCAAACTGTTAGTTTGCGCATGCATTGAGTGCTACGCAAAGAACGCAAACTAACAGTTTGCGTTACGAGTTTGCGCTTCGCGCTGATTGCGGGCGAGACGCCGGCAGTCCCAGATTCAGGATTTGATGGTTTGGAGGCGGCGATCGGAATCGAACCGATGAATAAAGGTTTTGCAGACCGTTTTGGTACTCGCACATCTGATACCACTGAATATCACTCAGTGTACAATATTGGCTTTTGTGCAAACTGTCGCGACTCGGTAGCACTCGATGCGTGCAGGTAGGCGCTACAATATCCGCTACATTCTAATCCCCTAGGGTTGCTGCTCCTCACTGGAATTCCGATAGGCCGATTCAGAATCTTAAGCAAGCGATCGGACTAAACATGTGTGCGCCGGAGAAGTGAATGTAGCCAGAGGTCCGCTGATAAACTTCAGGTAGCCAAGCGTGTCTGGCGCCAGTTTCGAATAAGATACGCATCCGTCATTCTCTTGCCTCGTTGATCTTTCATTTTGTCGAGCCGCCCGCCGCGAAGGATCTCGCGAGCGACATCATGCGGTGCCTTGAATAAGCAGTTGCAACAGCAGCAGTCACGTGAGGCGAAGCCACGTGAGTCTATCTATTTCCGAGTGGTCATCAGCGAGAATGCTCGCTGCCTGCCCTGGCCGTTCATTACCAATAGATGGTATTTGTCCTCGTGTTCCTATTTGAAAGCCCGACCAGCAACTTAGCAGTTCCGTCTCGAAATTTACCCTGGCTATCGGGCGCGAACTACTTCTACCGAACAGTGCGCACGTGCCGCCACCGCTGCCGACACGCTTCCCACAAGGAAGCGCTCGATGGGGTTGCTAAAACCCGTCGCTCCCGTGAAGATGCAATCTGCCCCGAACTCTTCGGCGTGTCGGACAAGCACTTGCTTAGGGTTTCCCGTGAGAACTGCCGATGACACCGTAACGCTTTTACCATCTAGTTCCGAACGTAATTGCTTTACCGCCTCTGCCGCAATTCGTTCTGCCTCCGTGCGTTCGCTTCTACTTACCTCATCTACAAATTCATTGACCGGCGGGATCAGGGCGTAAACCGAGTTGGCTATCATCACGTCTTCTGCAACGACGACGCGCACTTCGCTACCCGGCGTCCAACCGCGCGCCGCAACAGTTCGCACGGCTTCCTGTGCACCTGCGGAACCGTCAACGCCGAGGATGATGCGTATCGCCGACGTACCTCTTCCAGTCGTTTGTCGTGCAACACGCACTGAAGTTTGCGCTTCAGTCAACACCTTTTGTGACACGCTGCCCAACACGAACCTCCCCAGTGCCGTGCGCCCATGTGAGCCGACGACGAAGAGATCCGGGTTCCATTCTCGGGAGCGATTTAACAACTCATGTGCGGGCGAGCCATTCGTAGCTTCGTGATTTACCCTCCACCCGGGAAAGATTTCCTGTACACGCTTGCTTCCGCGCTCAGCTAATTCTTCCGCCTCTTTTAGAATCTGCGCTGCGTGCGCGCGCGCTCGTTTGAGGCCTGTAGGAATTTGGAGGGGAAAGGTATCGTCAAGAGCTTCGTTATCCGCCGGCGGAGGAAGCCACACTTCCGCGACCGAGACAATCAGCGCATCGGCTTCCGTGGGTAGGCCGGCTCGTCTTAGATCATCGATCCCTTTGTCTGCGCTTTCCGAACCATCATAAGCGACCAAAATCTTCATCATTCTTGTTAACTTCCTGGAAAGAGTACCTCATCCCTGGACTCTGAGTTCTGCTCGCTGCGGGCAATACCCCGTAGCCGCTTAAGTGCGCGGTAGATAATTTTGGCACTCACTGTAATTGCCGAGATATCATCATTCCAGGGTGTAAGTGCCGCTTCAATCTGAGAATCCCCGAAATGATCCAAAGGGTATCCTGCCTTCAAAAACTCTCGCCGGATATTCAGAATTGCACGTTGTCGCCGCCGCCCCTCCACAATCTGATTCAGTTTCGTGACCAACATCCTTTACCTCTTTCCTTCCTCCTGCGTTGCCGGCCCCTTGCCGGCTACGGGCCGCCCTACTAAAACCGGACAAGGTGACTCCCTCAATACTCGGTCTGCGTTTGATCCAAACAGCGTTCCGAAACGGAATCCCTCGCCATGTGCGCCTATACAAATCAGATCGATCTCGTGTTCAACAGCATAGGACACGATCTCCCGGTAAGCTCTGCCCTCACGCACAGCATGCGTCACTTCACTCCACAGGTGAGCCTCCGCAGGAACTGATTGATGAAGTTGCCTCGCCGCCTCGTGATACGGGCCTTCGGCGGTTTGCGAAGTCCACGCGATGTCTTCCTCGGCGGTTTTTGAGTCAGTCAAAATGTGCAGCAAGTGCAGCTGCGACTGATACTCCTGAGCGAGCGAGAGTCCATAACGAAGTGCCAGCTCTGAGTCGCTTGAGAAATCAGACGCGACAAGCAGTTTCTTGAATGCGAGGTTGCCGATTGCACCCGCGTGATGGCGACCTCCGTCCGAACGAGTGACCAGAACTGGGCAAGGAGCCGTACGAGCAACAGCCTCAGCAGTCGAACCTAGTAACGCAGCGGCATAAGGGCGACGGCGCGAACTCATCACGATGAGATCAATGTCTAACGTTTCAGATTGTTGCTTTATCGACTCTGCCGGCCGACGACTCTCGGTGACGTTTAACTCCCAAGCGAGAGGAGTGGCACGCCCAATCCCAGGAGACGCGACGAAGGAGTGTTCGACGGCCTTGTTGATGGCGGCGCGTATCGCCGCGACGCTGTCGGGGCCGATGGTCGATGATTCTTCCATACACGTTAAGACGAAGAGGCTTGCGCCGTATGAGCGGGCTAACGCTATTGCATACTTCAACCCTTCATCAACCTCATGCGACTCAGCCACCGGACATAGAATTCGTTCAAAGTTTATGATCCTTGTCATCGCCTTTTTTCCTACTGCTCTCTGTAATTAATAGATGACTCGCACACGACGTTTGAGTTGCAGAACGCGCCACGGTCACATCCGCAGTGTCATGATGCGGTTTGTGTCGCCTCCTGGCACGCTGACTCATTTTTCTTTCCATTAGTTGTCTGGCGGACCGACCTCTGGTCTTTCTTAATCTTTTTAGTCTTTGCAATCTACTAATCTCCGCACCATCTGGTAGCCCTAATTTCAATTCTTCTCTGTGCTACCTCGGTGAACTCTGTGTCTCTGTGGTGATGAAAGTTAGGCAAATACTCACCACCGAGACACAGAGAACAC
>JBKPNP010000115.1:0-1569 GCA_046732775.1 Acidobacteriota bacterium | reverse complement strand
TCACTGCCACGATGTTTTCACAGTCTGCAGCCAAACGCAGAACTGTTTGCGCGGCAATGTTGGACGACGTGCGGCCGGGCACGTTGTAAAGCATCACGGGCATATCGGGGATGGCTTTGGCGATCGCACTGAAGTGAGCATAGAGACCTTCCTGCGTCGGCTTGTTGTACCAGGGTGCTACTTGCAGGACGGCGTCCGCGCCGAGATCGCGCGCACGTTGTGAATACTCGATTGCGGATGCGGTTGAGTTACTGCCGGCGCCGGCGACGACGTGGGCACGACCGCGTGCGACTTCAACGGTGATCGCAATGACACGCCTGTCTTCCGCTTCAGTCATGGTTGCGCTCTCACCGGTTGTCCCGCAAGGCACGAGTAGTTTGACGCCGCCGGTAATCTGCCGATCGACGAGCGCGCGCAGACGCTCTTCGTCGATAGCGCCATCGGCCGTGAATGGAGTTACCAGCGCTGTCGCGCACCCGCGCATCCAGTCAACTTTCATCGTCGTACTCCTTACATAAGTTTCAGGTTACAAGTTTCAAGTTCGGAGTTTCGAGTCTTGAGTTTCGAATTCAGAATCTGAGTTACGGCATTCGCAGTCTGAACTTGAAACTTGAAACTTGAAACTTGAAACTTGAAACTTGAAACTATTTTTGAATCATCTGATCGATCACTTCTGAAAACTCGTAAACACCCTGGCGTCCCATAACCCAGCGAGCCGCCAGCAGTGCTCCGGCAGCAAAGCCTTCACGCGAACGCGCAGTGTGGGTCAGCCTGATCTGGTCCGCCTCTGAATCAAAGCCGATAGAATGCGTCCCCGGTATGTAACCGGCGCGCACTGACGTGATCGGAATATCAGTTTGCAGGTGTTCATTCATCAATTTTCTTAGCTGCAAGGCAGTACCTGACGGCGCATCGCGTTTGCGCGCGTGATGTTCCTCTTCCATAAACGCCTGATACTGATCCAAGCCGGCCATGAGTCGCGACGCCTCAGAGACGATGCGGTAGAAAACGTTCACACCGACGGAAAAGTTGGCCCCAAAAACCAGTGCACCTTTGTATTCGGCGATCAACCGGCGCACGTCTGCCTCATCCTTCTGCCATCCGGTTGTTCCTTCGACTAAAGGCACAGCGGCGAGCGCACACGCTTCGACGTTTCGCGACACCGCCGACGCGATCGAGAAATCTATCGCCACGTCATGACCACGCAGCAGCTCCGCGAGCTGCGAAGCATTCAGTGACGCATGTTGCGAACTGATGGTAATACCAACTTCGTCGGTGGCGGCGGTCGCGAGTCGCGCCACCAGCGCGCCCATGGCTCCGTAACCAATCAAAGCGATCTTCACTTCGTCGCTTCCTCCAAATCGTGAGCAGCGGACTTGACCTCGCGCAGCAGTCCGCGCACAAGGGAAACGTAAAGTTCGACGGCCTGCGCCAATTCCTGTTTTTCCACGCGCTCTTCAGCCGTATGCGCAACCAAGATCGAACCCGGCCCCAATAGCAGTGGCTTACCCCAACGTGAAAGATAAGGAATGTCGGTAGTGAAACGTACCACGCACTGTTCCAGGCCGG
>JBKPNP010000114.1:0-1986 GCA_046732775.1 Acidobacteriota bacterium | reverse complement strand
CCACAGTGCGGCGGGTTTAGGCGGCAACAGCGACTCGGCAACTTCGACCAACTCTTTGACGATTGATTCCGGCTTGGGGCCAAACGCGAGTTCGATCCGTCGTTTAGTGCCGAACAGGTTTGTGACGACCGGATAGCGGTTACCCTTGACGCGTTTGAAGAGCAAGGCCGGCCCCCCGCGATCGATTACGCGGCGATGAATTTCAGCCAACTCCAGATACGGATCGACTTCGGCCTCGATTGTGTGGATGTCGTTTTCTCGTGAGAGCAGATCGAGAAATGTTCTGAGGTTGGAATGCATCAAGACAAGAAGAACTTTGAGCTTTGGACTTGGGTCTTTGGACTTTGGACTTTGGACTTTGGACTTGGGTCTTTGGACTTTGGTATCGGATGCTAAGTACGCAGTGGTCTTGCCCCAAAAGTGCAACTCAGTTGTTTCTCTGTGCAACCCCTGTGTTCTCTGTGCCTCTGTGGTGAACTTATTGCTCGCATAAAGCCACCACAGAGACACCGAGAACACAGAGGTTGCACAGAGAAGAAGTCACAAGCGGACTTTTGAGGCAAGGCCGTACGCAGTACAAAGATCAAAGTACTAAGTTCAAAGCACAAAGGTCAAAGACCCAAAGACCCAAAGACCAAAGCCCAATTTTTACTGACTTGCCGCAGCCTGCTTCTTCCGCAGCAGCGCCGTATTCAAATCCAGCTCAGCCACCGGTATCACTTCAACCTGCGGGTACTTCTGGCGCAGCTCAGTCAAAAAGTCTTTCGCGTTTCCAACGATAACCACGCTGGTCGACTTCGCCTCGAGGTGCGCGCCTGCGAAGCGTTGCACGTCCGCTGCCTGAATGCTTTGAACGTTCGCGATGTAGCGATTGATCTCGCTGAAGTCGATGCCATACACAGCGAGCGTTGCCACTTGAGAGACAAGACCCGACGCCGTTTCCAAATTACGCGCAAAGTTGCCAACGACAACAGCCTTGCGCGGACTGAGCTCTACGTCCGGCACCGCGGCCGTGGCGAGTCGCCCAACTTCGCCGAGCAACAGGTCAGCGACCTGTGCAGCCGACTGATTCTTGGTCTGCGCCGAAGCGACAAATGGTCCGATGTTGCGGCGAGTATCGAGTTGACTGACGGCGCCATAACTGAGACCGCGCTTGATTCGGATCTCCTGGTTCAAGCGTCCTGAGTAACCACTAAGAACCGAGTTCGCCACCACGCCGCCGAAGTAGTCGGGATTCGTTCGTTCGATACCGAGTCGGGCAACCATCACGGCCGCCTGACCGGCATCAGGTTTATCAATAACAACTACGCGCGGCGATCCGTTCGTGGCGAGTTTGGGCGCACCGAGGTTAGGCAGAGGTTCAGCGGGTTTCTTCCAATCGCCGAAGTATTGTTGCGCGAGCGCAAACGCATCCTTCGGTCGGATATCGCCACCGAAGATCAGGATTGTGTTATCCGGGCGATACCAACGACCGTGATATTTCGTCAGGGCATCGCGGCTGATGCGTGTGATCGTTTCGGTGGTACCGGCGAGTGGTTGACCGTATGGCGCGTCGCCGAAAATTATGCGCGATGCCACGTAACGTGCAATCGAGCCCGGTTCACCCAGCTCGACCGTTAAGTCGTCCAATGTCTGCTGCCGCAGCCGTTCAATCTCTTCTTCCTTGAACGTAGGTCGCCGCACCACATCCGCGAGAATGTCTACTGCCGGCCCCACTTTGGATGACATGACGTCAACGCCAATACGCGTCGAATCCCAACGAGCAGTTGAATACAAGGACCCGCCCAACGCTTCGACAGCTTCAGCGATATCGGTCGCCGAACGCTTCTCAGTTCCTTTGGTCACCAGGTCGGCCAGCATGTTGCCGAGTCCGGCTAATTCCGGCGGGTCGACTTCGCCGCCATTTTTGATGACCAGCTGCGTGGTGACGAGCGGTGTACCCGGACGATCAACCACGATTACGCGCAATCCATTTGCGAGTGTTTT
>JBKPNP010000113.1:0-1528 GCA_046732775.1 Acidobacteriota bacterium | reverse complement strand
CTTCGATGTGCTCCTGGATTGCGGCAATCACGCAGGTCTTATCATCGGCAAGCGCATCGACATCAAACTCGGCAGCGCGCTCTAAAAACTTATCGATGAGCACTGGTCGATCGGGAGTGAAACCCACGGCGGTGCGCACGTAATCGTCGAGACTTTCCTCGTCGTAAACGATCGCCATCGCGCGTCCACCCAACACACAACTCGGCCGCACCAGCACCGGATACCCAATTTGCTCAGCGACGCGTTTCGCTTCTTCGCCAGTCGCAGCCATCCCGTTCTCCGGTTGCGGGATTCCGAGCTCGCGCAACAACGCTCCGAAGCGTTTCCGATCTTCCGCGAGATCGATAGCATCAGCCGCGGTACCGATGATCGGCACGCCCGCCTGATGAAGTCTCATGGCGAGATTCAGCGGTGTCTGTCCGCCAAACTGAACAATCACTCCTTCGGGTTTTTCCACGTCCACGATGTTCATCACATCTTCAAAGGTGAGCGGTTCGAAGTACAGACGATCAGAGGTGTCGTAATCGGTGGAGACCGTTTCCGGATTGCAGTTGACCATGATGGTTTCAAAGCCCGCGTCGCGCAGCGCAAACGAGGCATGGCAACAGCAATAGTCAAACTCAATTCCCTGCCCGATGCGGTTCGGGCCCGAGCCGAGGATCATGATCTTGCGACGGTCGGTGGGCGCAGCTTCACTTTCAGTCTCGTAGGTCGAGTAGAGATAGGGAGTGAACGACTCAAACTCGGCGCCGCAAGTGTCGACTCGTTTGTAAACCGGAACGACGCCGAGAGCTTTGCGATGCGCGCGTACTTCGTCTTCAGTTTTATCGGTCAGATACGCGAGCCGGCGATCCGAAAGCGCCACTTCCTTGAATTGGCGCAACAGCTCCGGTGAGATGTCCTCGAGTTTCTGCCCCTCGACCTCCTGCTGAATCTCCATCACGTCCTGCAGCTGCTCGAGAAACCACGGGTCGACGCGCGACAGGCGATAAATTTCAGCAATCGGCCACCCGTGTTGCAGCGCGTAGGTGATGTAGGAAAAGCGTTGCGAATTCGGGCGCGCGAGTTTGCGCTGCAGCTCGTCGTCCGAAATGTCTTCAAGACGCAGCGGCTTGACCGCCTCCAGCGAACGCAAGCCTTTGAAGAGCGCCTCTTTGAATGTTCGGCCGATGGCCATCACTTCGCCGACCGACTTCATCTGCGTCCCCAAAACGTCTTCAGCTTCTTTAAACTTCTCGAAGTCCCACTTCGGGATTTTTGCGACTACGTAGTCGATCGTCGGTTCAAATGAGGCCGGGGTTTTTTGCGTGATGTCGTTGGGAATTTCATCGAGCGTGTAACCGACGGCGAGTTTGGCGGCGATCTTTGCGATGGGGAAACCCGTTGCTTTCGAGGCGAGGGCTGAAGAACGCGAGACACGCGGATTCATTTCAATGATGCGCACCTCGCCGTTTTCGGGGTTCACCGCGAACTGAATATTCGAGCCACCAGTCTCAACACCAACCTTGCGGATGATGACAATCGCCAT
>JBKPNP010000112.1:0-1963 GCA_046732775.1 Acidobacteriota bacterium | reverse complement strand
TTGAAACCGTCCTTCAATTGCGAGCGCGTTTGCCGTCTCGAGCGGATCCTTTTCCGGGTCCAGCACCTCGAGCGCCTGATGCACATAATCGAGGCCGCGCGGATCGCCGTTGGTAACCAGTGAGCTGGCCGCCTGACACTGAATGCGCGCTCGCTCGCGCGGCTCGTGCGCTAAGGCAAGCGCGCGATCGAAATGCTCCGTGGCTCTGAGCGTATCGCCCGAAGCGAGCGCCGCATTGCCAGTCGCTTCTTCTAGCAGTAACTGTTCGTCCTTCAAACCCAGCGATTCGGCACACTCGATAGCGCGGCAGTAAGCATTAATCGCTTCGTCGTAAGCAAAGATGTGCTCGGCTTCGATCGCAGCCTGCTTTGCGTAAGTAAGACCGCGTTCGTAGTCGCCTGCATGAATGAAATGATGCGCCAGCGTTTCCACGGAAACATGCGTTTGCTCGCGCAGTTTCTCGAGGCCTTCCGCCGTGCGCCGGTGCAGACGCCGGCGCCGTATCGGGTTCAATTCCTCATACAGCACCTCGCGAATCTTGTCGTGAGTGAAAACGAACGCTTCATCACGATCGGCGGCGAGCAGCTGCGCGGCGACCGCTTCGTCGAGCGCGTCGAGCAATTGGTTTTCATTCTGTCCTTCGGTAGCGGCAGTGAGTTCGTCAATCGTAAACGTTTTGCCCAGCACCGCCGCCGCGCGCAGAGCGTCGTTACATTCAGGACTGACGCGATCGAGACGATTGCCAATCGCCTCCTTCACACTTTGCGGGATAACCAGATCGACCAGCTCGCAGCGCTTCCAACGGCCGCTCTCGCGCCTGACCGACCCCTGCTCGATGAGCGCCTTCATCACTTCTTCGACGAAAAACGGATTGCCCTCGGTCTCGCGATAGACTGCCTCGGAGAAGTCGCCGGAGATGTTGTCGTCAAGCAGCGCCGCAATCTGCGCGCGCGTTTCTTCCGGGCCGAAGCGCTTCAGCACGATGCGCGTGAGAAAGCGTTCGCGGTTCCAGTCGACCAATGCTTTGGCGAGCGGATGCGTGCGATCGAGTTCGGTGTCGCGGTATGAAGCGACGATGAGCACGCGCGATTCGCGCAGGCTGCGCACGAGATGACCGAGCAGCCAGAGCGTGCCGCTGTCAGCCCAGTGCAAATCGTCTACATAGAAAAGCAGGCTCTGGCGCCGCGCCAGACTGGCGAACAGGTTCGTCACTGCGTCAAAAAACAGCAGTCGTTCTTCATGCGGCGGCAGCTCGTGACGCGCCGGAAAGGGACCGATACGCGTTTCGATCTCCGGCGCCAGCTTGGCGATCTGCGCTGCTCTGTCGCCCAGCAACTCCCGGAGCTTTGCGTCATCTTTCTGCTCACGCGCCCAGCGTCGAAACGCTTCAACGAACGGCAGGTAAGGGGTGGTCGCTTCATACTCGTAACAGGCGCCGCTGAGTACCACCGCGCCATCGAGTGTTGCCTGCACAATCACTTCGCGCGCGAGGCGGGTCTTGCCCGAGCCGGGCTCGCCGCTCAGTAATAAACAGTGGCCCAAACCTTCCTGCGCGCGCCGCCAGAGATCGCGCGCTTCGCCAAGCTCTTCAGCGCGCCCGACCAGGCGCCCACGCGATAGCGCATCGAGAATGGCGACGGTACTCGCGCCATCTTCTTCTGCGCCGTCAGTTGGGGCATCGAAAACGCCGCGCAGTGCCTCGGCCGTGTCCGTCGCGTTCGGAAATCGTTGCGCCGGGTCCTTCGCAAGCAGCCGCAGAATTATTGTTTCGAGCGCGCGCGGCAGATCCGGACGCAAGACGCGCGGTGGAACTATGGGCGCGTGCAGGTGCTGCGAGATTGTCGCGAGCGGGTTCTCGCCGAGAAACGGCACGCGCCTGGTGGTCAACTCGTAAAGCACCACGCCGAGCGCATAGAGATCGGCGCGTCCGTCTACCGTTCGACCGAGTGCCTGTTCCGGCGCC
>JBKPNP010000111.1:0-1188 GCA_046732775.1 Acidobacteriota bacterium | reverse complement strand
GGACGCTACGAACGACTTGGGTAAGCCAACGAAGTAGGAAAACACTGTGCTCGGGGCGTGCCAGCCAAAAGCTGAGAAGCCCGTCACCACATGAATAACCATGAGTAAGAGGTAAACGCCGAGGACGATCTTCATGCCGCGTCGCGCGATCGGCATTTCTGAGAAGCGGTAGAGTACATACGCGGCGAGGCCGCCGATCGCGAGTTTGACTGACAGAAACGAGCCTTCGCTGTGATCCAGCAGACTCGCCATGATGCTGTTTCCTTCAGTAGCAACGTTCAGACGCACCCACAGAATAGTTAGCTGCGCGTCCAGCCAATTCATGGCAAACAAGAGAAGAGCTTTTGAGAGTGCTCCCATGCCGCTCCTTACGAAAACGTTGTTAAACTTCGGTCTCCTTTAACGCCAGAACCCCCGAAGCCGAATGGCCTGGAGGTTCTGTCGTGTACGGGAGGACGAGACTCGTCCTTTGTGCTAGCAGGAAACTAGCAATCAAACTCTCGTTCCCGAATCGCGCTAACCGAAACTTCTCCAGCCCAACTTCTTTACGCAAACTTGTGCGCTTATTATAAACCCAACCGGCATAAACGGGTACGCGCGATCAGGTGTTGGAGTTGTCATCTCACCTGAGACTCGTCTAGCCAGTGATCTCGATGCCTAAATCTATAGCGGAAACAATTCTCGATGGTGCGCACCAGCTTCGCGTGGCCGGCGTTAGCGAAGCGCGCCGGGAAGTAGGATCAATACTTGGTCACGTTCTCGGTAGAGATCGGTCGTTCATACTCACTCACGCAGACGACCTGCTCGCCTCGGAGCAAAGTGAAACTTTTCAAAAGCTGTTGAGGCGGCGCGCGAATGGCGAGCCCTTGCAATACCTCACCGGTCATCAGGAATTTTTTGGGTTGGATTTTGAGGTGAATCCCGACGTGCTGATTCCCAGGCCGGAAACCGAACTGGTGGTTGAGACCGCTTTAAAGCTCCTGAAGAAAAACGACGCTTCATTCTGCGACGTTGGCACCGGTTCGGGTTGCATTACTGTTTCTTTACTCAACAAATGGCCGGCCGCGCGTGCGGTGGCGCTGGATATTTCCCCGGGCGCGTTAACGGTAGCGCAACGAAACGCGTCATATCATGGAGTGGCGGATCGCGTGGAGTTTCTGGTCTCGGATTGTTTTGCGGCCATCAATG
>JBKPNP010000110.1:0-1166 GCA_046732775.1 Acidobacteriota bacterium | reverse complement strand
AACCGTCGAGCCGCGACACAATCGGCTCGACGGATTTCAGCGCAGCCAGCGCCGACTGCTGGTTGCCGTTCATCTCACTATCCGCAGAAGCCCCGCATCGGCGCTTCCGCGGATAAAGCTCTCCGCATCTTCCGTGGGAATCGTATGACCCGTGAGCGAGTAGCCGCGGCGCGCTTCAGTCTGCATGAAGTCCTTGACAGAAACATTGTCGGTGCCGCTGCGTGCTGCGCTCATCTTCTGCAGGATCTCCTCCCAGGTTCCCTCGAACGAGTGGTCCTCGTCGATGGTGATGCAGTGCTCGTCCTCGACCGCCGATTTTTCACGGGCGAAATTTCCGAGCAGAGCACCGAACAACTCGAGCTGTCCGCGGGCCTCCGTTTCAGCGGTTTCTGCCGCCTTCGCTTCGATCTCCGCGAGCATCTCGTCGATGTCGTCAGGCTCGCCCGAGAGCTCCTGCAGCCGCTCTTCCCATGGCTTGAGCTCCGGGTCGTTGTCACGCAAACGATAGACCATCTTCTTGAGCTCGATCAGTCTCCAGATTCCAAGCTCATCCCAGTGATCATCCGGCGTCGAGCGATCCAGATGATACAGCGCAGCCTCGTAGTCTCCCCGGTCGTAAAAGATGTTTCCGAGGTATATCCGGGCTTCAGTGTGGTCTTCGTCGAGTTTCAATGCCCGGCGCAGCGTTGCGATCGCAGACTCATCATCACCGAGCCGGTGCTGCGCATATCCGATGCATGAAACTGCCTCGGCCGAATCAGGCGACTGCTGGGCCGCGGTCTCGAAGTATTCGCGCGATTCCTCGATGAGGCCTTCGCGGAAAAGAGCGCGCCCAACCTGAAGCATGAGCTCGATGTCATCCTCGTAGCCCAGCTCGAGCGTACGGCGGAACGATCGGAGTGCCGCTGCCTGTTGACCGAATTTCAGAAGGGTTTCACCGAGCCCGGCGAGAGCATCTTCGTGCTCGGGGTCGAGGACTAGGGCTTCCTCGAAGCTCCTTCGTGCCCACGCAAATTCTTCGCGGGCGTGGTAAGCGTAACCGACGCCGATGTGCAGCTCCACCGAATTCGGGTAGAGTGCAAGCCCCTCTCGGAGTACTTCCAACGCCTCATCATACTGGCCTTCATTGTACAGCTGGTGTGCGCGTTCATCGTACTCCTCGGAAC
>JBKPNP010000109.1:0-3497 GCA_046732775.1 Acidobacteriota bacterium | reverse complement strand
ATGGATCAGGGCGCCAACGGCGATACGACAGTTTTGGAGGCCGGCAGTCGCGATTTGATCATCACTTACCCGGATGAAATTCTGCACGATGCGGTGACTAAGATGTTGCGACATGATATCGGCCGCCTGCCGGTTGTCAGTCGTGAGGATCATCACCGGCTGGTCGGGTATTTGGGACGGGCGAACCTGATGGCCGCGCGCTTGCGACAACTCGATGAAGAACACGTACGCGAACGCGGTGCACAATCACCCAGGGCGGCAACCACGAGCCCGTAAGGCAAGACGCGTTACGGCGTTTTCGCAAATCTTTACATTTGCAACTTGCGCCCATATATTACGCAGTCTCTTAATTCAATTAGTTAGTTTGCTGACCGACTTCGTCGCGCGCCCGCGACTGAACTGACTGGAGTTGTCTCACAATCCGCTCACGGAGGACGGCTTGAACAGCCGCTGTTAATTCAATGCCCAGGAGTTTCGCAGAATACCTTCGACAGTTCGCGTTAACCGTTGACATCGTTAACAACGAGATTTTCGGTGAAGTCAAACAGTTAATTCAGCAGTATGTAAAAGACGCGTTGAGAATCGATTATTTTGAGTTCATGCGCGCCTCTATTGTTGATCACGGGCCCGGCCTCAGTACCCTCTGGCCCGTTCCCGGAATCCTTTCAAACTCCATTCGCGATAACGACGGCAACTATAATGGGCAGACGGCTTATGTGTTCGATAAGGGCGTTTCGTTATGGGTGGTAAACAAGGAGAAATTGGCACTGGCGGACACGACCAATTACGTGGATTTGTGGCGCGGCAAAACTGATCTACCCGCCTACGTTAGTCCAGGTTCGGTGCGTGAACCTATTCGCACTGCGATCATGATTCCGATGAGAGACGATAGCGGGCGCGTGTTCGGTGTGCTCGATTTCGAATCCGCCCGCTACCTTGGCATAACAGAGGCCGCCAAACGAGAACTAAGCACGATCGCCGAGGCGCTATCGATCCTCTATTCGCTCGAGAGAACGAATTCGGCACAGCGCGAAAGCACCAGAAGCGCGGTTCACGAGCTCGAAAAAACGCTCAAGAGCAAACGCTTGCCGCGACTCTCAAAACCCGTACTGTTCCTTGCATTTTCGTCCAAAGCTGACTCCGCAGTGATCGGTCTCATCCGAGAGGTGCTGGGCGACTATGAAGATAACCTTGAAGTCGTCGTTTGGGATCGGATTTCAAAATCGGGAAATATCAGTAGTCATATTATCGACGATATTCTAAGCAGTAGATACGGTGTCTGTTACTTCTCTGAGCCGGCGGAGAACTCTGCAAGTAAATATCAAGACAATCCAAACGTTTTGATCGAGGCAGGCATGCTGCACGCGCAGTATCACTCCGATGCAGATTCTTCAGATGGTTGGATTCCGATTCGTGAGATCGATTCGCCGCCACTTCCCTTCGACTTCATCGCCGAGCGCGTGTTGAAGGTTTCGAGACAGCCCGGCGGTGAGTTGAATGAGCACCAGTTCCGGTCTGACCTGCGCGCGCGCATCAACAGTCTAATCAAATCGTAGGCGGGCCCATAAGTGAATCTCAAAGCTTGCCAATAGGCAAGCTACCTACCCGAAACTTTTGCATTAATAATCCTGTAAGCGTTATCTCAGGAAGAACCTCATGACCCCCCGGTTGAGATTAGCGGGCGTCTTCAGCGGCATCCGAGGAAAAAAGCTTATGACCGTCCGATGTCTCTGATGTATTATCCCCGCCTCCCCGGTCTTGCGAAATCAGTTCAGCAAACAATCGAATCATGATCAAACTAATCCCCAGGGCCTTCCTTTTAATGTCTCTTATGGTCGCCGCCGGGTTCTCGAGTGTCACTCACGCTCAACAATCCGCAACCGGCTTAGCGGGCGAGTGGGTAGGAAACAGCGAGCCGAACGGCAAGTCAGAATTCCTGCGTTTCAGTCTCACTGAAAATGCCGGAGAGATGGTGAAACCGGTCAAGGCAAAAGTTACATTGGTCCAACTCGAAGGTGCTCGCGTCCGGTTGGAGTTGAGCTCGCTCAAACTCGTCATGAATGGAACGCTCTCCGGCGATGAAATCGAAGGAGAGGCCGAAGTGCCGGGCACCAAAGCTCGCTTTCATCTTATGCGAAGCGTCAAGGTCAAGCCGGAGATTCTCGAGAAGTATGTGGGCGCGTATCGCTTTCGCAACGGCGAGTACATAGTGATTGATAGGTTTCCCAACACTGAAGATATGCTTTGGGTGACCGATGTGAAATCCGGCCAGGCCCGCACGATCTTTCCCCGATCGGAAACTCAATTCATCGCCGGACCCGCGCTTTACGTCCCTTCCCCAATTCGACAAACACTTACCTTCCGCGGCGAGCGCGTGCAAGTAGTTGATTTGGACAATAAGGCTCGCGACTCCGGAGCATTTGCCGCGCGCGTTAACATCCGAAAGGAAGAAGTCACTTTTAAAAACGGCGACGTCACGCTCGCAGGCACGATGTTGCTTCCCCTGATGAAGGGCAAGCGTCCCGGCCTCGTGTTTGTGCATGGCAGTGGCGCGCAGTCGCGCGAAATGTATTGGGGCCTCGGATACCTCTACGCCGCACGCGGGTTTGCCGTGCTCGCTTATGACAAGCGAGGCGTCGGCAAATCAACCGGTAACTGGCGCGAGGCGAGCTTTGAAGATTTCGCTGATGATGCGGTTGCCGGCGCCAGATTTCTACAGGCCCGAACTGACATCGCCGCAAATCGGATCGGTTTCTGGGGACAAAGTCAGGGCGGTTGGATCGCTCCTCTCGCCGCCTCACGTTTGCCCGAAGCCGCTTTCGCAGTCGCTTTGTCAGGCGGCGGCCTCTCACCGGCTGACACGGAGTTGTTCGATACGGAGTTCGAATTAATCAAAGCAGGCTATACCGCGGATGAAGTGAAGGAAGCGCTCGCGTGGCAAAAGCTTAAGAACGAGATCATTAGCTCAGCGGACAAGTGGGACGAGTACAGCAAAGCTCGAGCGATAGCCAAAGACAAAAAATGGTTTCGCCAACGTGGCGTAGATATCTTCGGGCCAGAGAAACGTGACGATGGTTTCTGGACGTTCATGCGGCGCTCTTATGTCTACGACCCCGCGCCAACCTTACGCTCTTCAAAAGCACCTCTGCTGGCAATCTTTGGCGAGCTCGATACGCCCGAAGGTGTCAAAGCGCAGGTCCGCGCGATCGAGCAAATCATGAATCAGGCTGGCCGCCGTAATTACACGGTCAAAGTTTACCCGAACGGCAGTCACAATCTGATGGAGGTCCCACGCGACAATCCCAACGAGTTTGTGCGTCTGAAACGATTCCCACCGGGTTTGTTCCAAACGATCGTCGACTGGACGGTGAAAGCAGTGAGCAGTAAGCGGGGAGGAGTCAGTAGGCAGTAGTCAGTAGTCAGCAGTTTCTGCCTTCTTCTCACTGCTCACTGCTCACCGATTTCCGGGAGTTGAAATGACTATCGAAAAACGACGC
>JBKPNP010000108.1:0-4264 GCA_046732775.1 Acidobacteriota bacterium | reverse complement strand
GCTCTCTACTCGCGTTTGGCTGCGGAGCTCGAGGCGCGCGTCAGCGAATTGCCGGATGCGGATCTCGCTGAGCGCTTTCGCGCGATCATGTTGGCCAAGCTCGCGCTGGTCGCGCCGTATCGACAGGCATTGGGCGCGTTGTTGGCCAGTTTGCTCGACCCACGTCATGAGCTCGGCGCGCTAAGTCCGCAGACGGAGGTGGTTCGCAATCGCGTCATGGGCGTGTTTTCTGCCGTCGTTCTGGGTGCGAGCGATCGCCGGAAAATTGAAACCGAAGGGTTGACGCGCAGTCTTTATGGTTTGCATCTCGGGTTGATGCTGCTTTGGACGCAGGACCAAAGCGAGGGCTCACGAGCGACACGGGCGGGCATCGATTTCATCGGCGACCTGCTATCACTGTCTGGTCGCCTCTCCTGGCTGCCGAACTTTAAGAACTCACTGGCCAGGCTCGACGATATCGCCGCGCCGCTCATCGAGCCCGAGCCAGACCCCGGCGTTAATGAACTGGCGAATGCGATTCTGCGACAGCTATTTCGCCATCGTCGTTTGCAAACGGGAGCCGCCGAGTGTGCCGGCAATCCCTGCGCGCAATGCCTCGCGCTGCATCTGCCGAAGGTGCGACGCTTCGTGCGCGCCGGCGAGCCGATCCATTTTCTCCTGCCCGCATTCCCCGCCAAGTCACCGAATCCGGAAAAAGTGTTGGGACGAATGCCGGACATGGCCGAAGAGTTGGCGCTGAATTTTCTGCAGCAGGTTTGCGACGAGATTGCGGCGCTGTATTCGCCCGGAGCGCGAATCACAATCTGTTCCGATGGCCGCGTGTTCAGCGATCTGGTTGGCGTGTCAGACGAAGATGTCACCAATTACGGACGCGAGATCGATTCGATGCGCCGGCGCTTCAACCTGGAATCCCTCACCGTTTTCAGTATGGAAGATTTGTATGAAGTCGATGACCACGAAAACATGCGCGCCGAGCTGCTACGGCACTACGCTGAACGGCTAGCAGCTATCGAGCAACGCGTGCACACCTATCCTCACCATCAATCGCTCTTCAATGGGATTCAACGGTTCCTGTTTGAAGATCGGGTGGCGATTGAAACCGAAAAGAGCCGCACTCAAGTCAGAAACGAATGCAAGGCGCTTACTTATGAAGTGATGCAGCGCAGCGACGCCTGGGGACGTTTGCTGAGTGACTGCTTCCCGGCAGCGCTGCGGCTTTCCATTCATCCGCAGAACCCGCACTCGGAAAAAATCGGCATTCTCTTGGGGCCGGCGGAAGATAACTGGCTGACGCCATGGCATGGTGTGGCGGTCGAAATCGATGGTAAGTTTCGCCTGATGCGGCGTCACGAAGCTGAGGCGCTCGGCGCCCGGCTGATCGAGCATAACGGCCGACCCGGCTACTTTCAAGTTGGTGACAACGTATGAACGCGGAGA
The DNA here is from genome assembly GCA_046732775.1 of Acidobacteriota bacterium. Classification (GTDB taxonomy): domain Bacteria; phylum Acidobacteriota; class Blastocatellia; order Pyrinomonadales; family Pyrinomonadaceae; genus PSRF01. The sequence goes on along the minus strand of JBKPNP010000108.1, from coordinate 2,827 downwards.
AGGTGCGAGTCGCGCGCGATCGCTATCTGGCCGAGAACGCGCTTAGCGTTGACAGTTATAACGCGCGTCGCTTTCCAATCTATGTGGGTCGCTGGGCCGTCTACCTGCCGAATCCGGGTTTTCTGCCGTGGCACGACTTGCATCACGCGATTACGGGCTACCGCACCGGACTGATCGGCGAAGCAGAGATCAGCGCTTATGAACTACGCGGCGGCTGCGGTTCCTTTATGGTGTTCATTCTCTGTATCGGTGCGATCGGAATCGCAAGCTTCGTGGCGCCGCGGCGAATCTGGCACGCATGGCAACGAGCGAAGGGTGCGCGGACGCTCTATCACACGAAGATGCCGTACGAAACACTGCTGGAGATGAGCGTGGCGGACCTCCGCGAGTTATTAGGATTGCCGCGCGCTGGTTAACACCGATGTCAGACTGGACACTGCAAAACCAAAATCCCTTTGGCTTACTGGTCACGGCAAAGCACGAGTCGGCTGACCTGCGAACAATTCCTATCGAGCTGCTGAAACAGTGGGCTGCCGCTGATCGTCTGGTTACACTTCGCAACTTCGCGCCACTTGCTGGTCCGGAGTTGCCGCAGTATTGCTCGGGGTTGGGTGAGATTTTGGAGTGGGAGTTCGGCTCCGTTAACAACTTGCGTGTGAAGCCAGACACGCGAAACTATTTGTACACCAATCGTGAAGTGCCGTTTCATTGGGACGGCGCTTTTGCGGGCACCGTTCCCCACTACATCTTTTTTCATTGCGATGTCGCACCGCGACCTGGGGACGGCGGCGAAACGCTCTTTTGCGATACCAGCATGCTGTTGGCAACCGCGCCGCGCAACAGTCGGGAATTGTGGGAGCGAACAACTATTACTTACTCGACCGAGAAGATCGTTCACTATGGCGGCAAGTTCACTTCGCCGATGATCTGTGGTCATCCGATCAGTGGTGAGACAACGCTGCGTTTCGCAGAGCCGGTAGCCGACCTGAATCCGGTACAACTGGAGATTGACGGAATTCCTCGAGCGCAGCAGCACGCGTTCCTCGAAGAAATGCATACGCGTCTTCACGACAACGCCGTCTGCTATGCACATGAATGGCGAGCTAGCGACGTAGTGATTGCGGATAATCATATGCTGCTCCACGGACGTCGAGCATTTCTTGCGAATAGCGAAAGAAGCATCCGCCGCGTAAATATTCTCTAGGAAACCGGAGCGCGGGCGTCCGCCCGCAATGAGCGCGCAGCGCGAAAATGTTTTAAGACGCTCGCGCCTTACGGCGCGTTGCGGGCGAGACGCCCGCGGTCCCAGTAAAACAATGTCTGAACTAACGCGACAATCGATCGGTCAGAGCCTGGCGATCCACTCCAGATGACATCCAAGCTTCGTTACCTGCTCTACATGTTTCGCATCCGGCGCGTTGAGTTTCGCGTAGCAGAGGTTCCGATTCTGGTCATTCCCATCCTGCTGCTAATTCACAACACGGCGCCGTTAAAAACGTTCACGTTCTGGGAAGGCATTTTCGTCTTCTTTCTGCTCTTTGCGTTTGGCGACATGATCAATTGCCTCGCCGATCGCGATCTCGACGCGGTTTACAAGCCACATCTCTCGGAAGCGGTCTACGGACTAGGAGTTCGGTTTGTTACGTTCCAGGTGATCGCGACAGCGTTGTTGGCGCTGGCGCTGACAGCACATCTCTCCTGGCAATTGCATCGTTGGATTCTGTTCGCCCTCGTGGCGATTGGACTCGCGCTAGCGGCCGCATATTCCGTCAAGCCCGTTCAACTCAAGGGACGCGGATTGGCGCAGCTCGTTTGCTTGTGGCTAATCATCTTTGTGGGCCCAATGCTATTCATCAGCGTGCTGATCGCCACTCGACCGTCACTCTCGGTGTTGCTGTTCGCGTCCGCGTTTGGCGCACTGCAGATGGGAATCATTTTGGTAAACACGGCGGAAGATTATCCGGAGGATCTGGAAGCGGGCATCAAAACGACGATCGTTGCGCTTGGCTTGCATCGCGGAATCTCACTCGCGTTTTGGTTAACTTGCCTTGGCGCAATAGGCGTACTGATCACACTTGTGGTCATGCTGTCGCAAAGACGTGTTAGCGCTGTCTGGATGGCGGCTATTGTTCCGGCTGCCATCGCCTGCATTTACGTCCTTGCCGACGTCTGGAAACTGAATAGTGCGATCCTAAAAGAGGAGCTGGCCTCGGCGATACTGACCGTGAAACGGACTGCGAAAAGAGTTCCAATTTGGCTGACGGTGGTGGCGTGGTCAGTGTTGGGCACGGCCTACGCAATTTTTCTCGCCGGCCGTAACGGTTAACTCCGCGCGCAGACAATTGCGATTGCCAACCCCAGCAAGCGCTTCTATAATCCGCGCCACACAGCTGGCCCATGTTCCAAGCGCAAACGCATCAGCGTCACGATTCAAAGCAAATCGTGAATTCTGAAATCAACCACTGGAAAATAAACCATGAAAATCTTAGGGATATTCGGAGTGATACTCGTTCTCGTTGGCGGCCTCGCACTCCTGATAGGTTTGGTCGTCTGTTTCAACACCTGGACTTCGGATTACGCTACCTCCGCTTGTGAAAAGGCCGAGAAGGATAAAGAAGCGTTTGCTGAGGCCAGGGAGAGATGCGGTAGCGTCACTTCAGACTGTTACAAATCAGCGACGGTAGGATTCACCTCCGAGGAAGACTGCGAGCACAACAAAGAGTTCATAAATCGACAGCTGATAATGGGTATTGTTCCCGCGGTGCTCGGAGGACTAATAGCGTTCGTCGGGCTGTTGATGGCGATCGGCGGGTTTTACTTCGGACGC
>JBKPNP010000107.1:0-1186 GCA_046732775.1 Acidobacteriota bacterium | reverse complement strand
TAAGTTTCTTCGAGATCGAGCGGCGTGATCACTTGTCGCGCGATGATAAACTCCTTTAGGTTCGGTGCGTAATCAGTCAGCACGTTGATCGCGTTGTCCGCAAATTCGTCACGCCGCGAATTCCAGTCGCCGGTTTTTAATTGATAGGGCGCATATTGAACGTAAATAGACATCACATGGGTGCCCGCCGGGGCGAGACCTTTATCGAGCAGCGAAGGGATCGTGATATCGAAATACGGCTTTGCCGAGTAGTCGCCATACTTCGCTGCATCGAACGCTCGCTCAAGATAATCGATGTCCGGCCCAACATGGATACGGCCGGACAGTCTCGTCTCGGCTTCATTGGCGGGGACGCCGGAAAACGAAGGCAAGCCCGAAAGTGCGAGGTTGATTTTGGCAGACACGCCCAGCGCGCGATAGTTCCGTGCTTTGGAAACGAAACTTGGATCGAGCCAGGTCGGGTCAACCAGCTTTAGAAAAGTCGTGCGCGGATCGGCGTTGGATACAACTGCGCGCGCCGAGATTTCCTCGCCCGTCTCCAACAATACTTGCGACACGCCGCCCTCGCCGATTTCGATCTTGCGGACGCTTGCCAGCGTTCGTATTTCAGCGCCGGAATTTCGCGCTGAGTTCGCAAGTGCTTCAGTCAGCGCGCCCATGCCGCCTCTGCATAGAGTCGACGGCGCAATCGCATGCCCATCCATCGCCGCTTGCCACAACAGCCCGGCGCTGGTACCCGCCGACCAGGGACCCGCAAAGGCACCGTGGATTCCACGGGCCGCAACCACCGCTCGCAGACTCTCGGTCGAAAACCACTCCGCTACGAGGTCAGCCACCGCCATCGGGCCCCAACGCAGCAGGCGGTAAGCGTCCTTCTTATCTAAACCGCGAAACGATCGGCCCAGCTTGCCGACATTCCACAAGTCGCCAGGCGAGGGACGATCTATCGACGGCGGCGTGAGGGATAAAACCGGCGACAACATCCTGCCGATGCGCGCGAAACTTTGTTCAAACTGAGGATAACTCTTGGCGTCCGACGGCGAGGTTCTTTCCAGTTCACGAACTGTTCGCGCCGTGTCGTTGTAAATGCAGATCGAACTGTCTGGCGCAAGCGCGAGCACACGCACTTCCGGCTCTATTAGTTCCAGACCGTGACGAACCAACTCGAGGTCTTTAACTACGGAGC
>JBKPNP010000106.1:0-4103 GCA_046732775.1 Acidobacteriota bacterium | reverse complement strand
CTTTCCCGATGGTTGTCGGCCCGCGTTACATCCCCGGCTCCGGCCCAAATCAAGTGGCTGACGCCGCACGCATCAGTCCACCGATGGCAGCGCCGGCTATGCGTGCCGGTCACGATCTTTCGCTCGACATAAAGCTTGACGCCGGTTTACCGATCGACGAGATAAAAGGGAAGTCGCATGAAGTTGAGATCGAACGTCTCGATGCACACACAGCGCACGTGCGTTTAAAAAACAAAGCGACCATTCCCAACAAGGACTTCATTCTTACGTACGATGTCGCCGGAAAAAGCATACAGGATGCAGTGCTGGCGCATCGCTCCGACAAAGGCGGATATTTTTCTTTAATCCTGCAGCCACCGGATCGGATTCCTGTTACTGATTTAACGCCGAAAGAATTGGTGTTCGTGCTAGACACTTCGGGTTCGATGCAGGGCTTTCCTATCGAAAAGGCGAAGGAAACGATGAGTCTTGCACTCGCGGGACTAAACCCTGGCGACACTTTCAATTTGATAACGTTCGCGGGTGACACACGGATTCTGTTTCCTGCTCCGGTTGCGGCAACGCGCGTGAATCTTAGAAAAGCGCAGGCGTTCCTCGCTGAAAGCAGTGGTTACGGCGGCACGGAGATGATGAAGGCGATTAAGGCAGCGCTTGATGGGTCGGATTCGCAGAAACACGTGCGCGTCGTTTGCTTCATGACGGATGGTTACGTCGGTAACGACATGCAAATTATTAACGAGGTGATCAAACACCCGAATGCGCGCGTCTTCGGTTTCGGCATCGGCGGATCAGTGAATCGGTTTCTGTTGGACCGTATGTCCGAATATGGCCGCGGCGAAGTTGAATACGTTTCGCTCACGGACGACGGCTCTGCGGCCGCGCGCCGATTTTATGAGCGCGTACGAAATCCTTTGCTAACTGACATCTCGATTGATTGGAACGGCCTCCCGGTGGCCGATGTCTATCCGCAACGAATTCCGGATCTGTTTGGCGCCAAGCCAGTGGTGGTGACGGGACGTTATACAGCAGCAGGTCATGGCGTAATTCGTTTACGAGGAAAACTCGGCGGTCAGCCATTCGTTCGCGAGATCATCGTCGACCTGCCGGAAACGGAAATGCGTAACGACGTAATGGCGACGCTGTGGGCGCGCTCGCGCGTCGAGGATTTGATGGGTCAGGATTATGAAGGAGCGCATAACCACTCACCGAAGCCTGATATCAAGGAGACGATCGTCAATCTGGGGATCGAGTATCGATTGATGACGCAGTACACATCGTTTGTTGCAGTTGAAGAGATGGTGGTAACGGATAACGGACAACCACGCCGGATTGATGTGCCGGTGGAAGTGCCCCAGGGTGTAAATCCGGAGCAGGTATCAAGTCCGGCTAGTGGACCCACAGGATATTTCACAACCTATCAACCTGGGACCTTATCGAGTTTTTACTTCAACCAAGCGGTCGTAACAAAGTCTGGAACTAACGCAGTCGACTCCAAGCCCAAGCGTGAGAACAGGCGAGGGAGCGGCATGGGATCCGGAACTGGCGGCGGCCGCGGTGGAAATGTCGGAGGAGGCGCGGTGCAGGTCGGCGGCGGCGGCGCTGGGGGAAGCGGATCAGGTGGGTCGTCGATCGACTTGGCCGATGGGTTTGGTAAGACGTTATCGCCTGAGGAAAGGCGGCGCCAGGATTTAGTCAGTAAGTTGGAGCCGTCGGTCCTCGCGATAGTTGATCGGCTAAAACAACAAACGGTTGCCGCCGCCAACGAAGCGAAGTTTGTTCACGAAGGCAAAGCAGAGGTGCAAATCTGGCTGAACGAAAAGTCGGAAGCATCTTTGGCTCAACTGAAAGAGCTCGGCTTCGAATTACTGTTTGACGCGAAGAGTTCCAAACTTGTGATCGGACGCTTGCCGATCGAAAAGCTCGAAGCGTTGGCAGGGTTGCCGGCGGTTCGTTACGTGACGCCGCAAGTGTCGCCGTAATGCCCGAGACTCCAATCCGCGTTAACCCGGTCGCTACCGCTCGCGGTTCTGAATTTGTCGACTCCGCGACTTGTCATCCGTCAACGACACAAATTCAGAACCGGGTGCGGTAGCGACCGGGTAGCGCCGCCCACACTCAATCGTGAAATGCCATACCTGCATTCCGATCGAAATGGTTAGCGCATCTGTGTCAAATTAAATCCGCGTTTCGTTGATGCCGGTAACGCCACACTGAATACATCGTCGTCAGACACAGCGACAACCACGCTAGTCCTTCTGCCATCGCGCCGAGTACGTCGGTTAAGTAATGCGCTCCCAAATACACGCGGCTGAACGCAATCAACAAAATCACAACCATTGCGGCCAGGATGATCAGGAGTCGTTGCCGCCAGTCATCGGTTCGCGAAAGTAAATAAGCGGCGATAACACCGTAGAGCACGGTGGCCATCATCGTGTGACCGCTCGGAAAACTGAAACTGGTGAGTGTCAACAAAGGGTCTTCGAAGAACGGTCGCGTCCGGTGAAAGAAATACTTGAGTAGCTTATTCAACAGCATCCCGCCAAAGACGGAAGTGGCAAATGCGAACAACCAGTAGAATCGCCGCCTGACAATGAAATAAGCCGCGAACGCCAAGGTGAGCCAGCTGACCCATTGCGTTGAGCCAAACGTGGTGACCACAAACATCGCCGCGGTTACCGGTGGCGAACCATGCGTATGCAGCCACGCGCTGATTTCCGAGTCCGCGAAAGTTGCCGGCTCGCGTCCGCTAATGCCTTCCGATATTTCCCATAAGCCATAAGTCATAATCGCAAACACGATCACGCCTATCGCGATCTGGGGACCCGGAAGTAATTTGATTCGCAATGCTCCTGGGCGTGAACTCAAGCGGCGCGTACCCATCCATCCGGTGTCATCTGAAAACGTTCGCTAAGCGAAACCGCGAAAGTTTCCTGCTGCGGTTGCCAGAGGTAGCGATCAACGTCTATCTGCTCCTTCTGAGTTCGCACGAGGTTAAACGAGTTTTCTTCACCGCGGCCGCGTGACGACGTTGCAGTACCAGCCTGAACTACGAGGGCGGAGTGTCCTTTGATTTTGTAGCGCGTGGCGCTGTGAGTCGTGTGACTGACGTGCAGATGCCCGGCTAGAAACAGGTCGGCGCCGCAGCTTGCAAGCGTCTCCATAGCCATGCGTGCGCGGCCCACCAAATCGCGTTCGTCATGTCCGACGGGAAGATCAAAGGGATGATGTGTGACTACGATGCGAATCACGTCGGGATGAAGATCGCACAACTTCTCGCGCATCCAGGCAACTTGCTGTTCGTTGATTCGTCCGCCTTTGATTGTGAGCGAGCGCGCGGTGTTGAGCCCGATGACGGCGATTTCATCGTCCTGGTGAATCGGACGCAAGTCGTCAGTAATAAATCGCCGGTACTTCGTTAGCGGTTGAAAAAATCGAGTCAATGGATTGTGCAAGGGCACGTCATGGTTCCCGGGTACAACGATCTGCGGCTGCGGCAGGCGATCGAGAAAGGCGCGCGCTTCTTTAAACTGATGCGTACGAGCTCGCTGCGTGAGGTCGCCGGAGACTGCGACGAGGTCGGGTGCTAAGTTGGCAATGGTTTCGATCAGCGGCTCAACGACGTGATGGTTCAGGCGGCCGAAGTGTATATCTGAAAGATGAACTATTGAACGCATGACTTAATTACCTGGCTTGGTTCTTTGTCGCGGGCGTCAACACACGCAACGCCGCGGGACGCGTCCGGTAATACAGTGGCGGCGTCATCACCGTCACTTCGCCATCGAGGGCAACGCGCAAACGTTTATGCTTCGTGTCGATGCGAATTTCTCTAGTGCACAGCGCCAGAAAATCTTTGTCTTGCCGCAGGCCGCCAAACAGTGCATGCAAAGCCAGGCGTAACAAACCGAGACGGCCGGTACGATTTGTTATATACAGACTCAGCTCACCTTTATCGATACATGACCGGTGCCCGATGTTCAGGGTCTCCATTTCATATTCGTTATTGCCCACGAAGATGAACGGCGTGCGACTGCGCAACTCGCTGCCGTCGACGCCGATTTGAATATCGAGAAACGGGTATCGACGTAAAACGCCGAGGGCGGCCC
>JBKPNP010000105.1:0-14130 GCA_046732775.1 Acidobacteriota bacterium | reverse complement strand
TGGCCGCACTGATGGACATTCGCGGCGACGATCCCTTCCGGCTGCGTTCCTATCGCAATGCTGCCGAGGCCATCGAGACCTGGCCCAGGCCACTCCAGCAAATTGCCGCCGAGCAAGGCATCGAAGGCCTACAGGCGATTCCTGGGGTCGGCAAAGCCATTGCGGGGAAAATCATTGAGATACTCGACCGCGGCACCTTCAACGCCTGGGAACGCATCGTCGCGGAGACGCCTGAATCGGTGTTGGATCTGCTGGAGATACCGGGCATCGGTCCCAAGACCGCGGCGCTGCTGCATCAGAAGTTCAAGGTTTCTTCGATCGACGCGCTGAGGAAGTTTGTGAAAGGCGGCGGACTTGAAATGGTGGATGGAATCGGCCCGAAGACTGCTGAACGAATCAAGGAGAGCCTATGACGAAACGAATAAAACGGCGCGACTTTATGCGCACGAGTGCTGCCGCCGGTCTAACGCTGGCCGGCACGAAAGCGTCAGTGCTGCCATTTCCAAACATACTCGTGCAGTCGCCGGTTAAGCCGATTGTCGTCTCATCAGCAAACGGAAACAGTTTCAAAAATGGCGGCACGATGACGGCCGTACATAAGGCGTTCACAATGATGACGCAGGGCGCTGACGTGCTTGATGCCGTTATCGCCGGCGTTAATATTGTCGAACTCGACCCGCTCGACGACAGCGTCGGTTACGGCGGCTTGCCCAACGCTGACGGCGTGGTGCAACTCGATTCTTCGTGCATGCATGGCCCGAAGAAGCGCGCGGGCGCAGTGGCCGGACTTGAAGGCGTGCGCACGCCGTCGTTAGTCGCGAAGGCAGTGCTTGAAAACACCGATCACCATTTGCTGGTTGGAAAGGGCGCGCAGGATTTCGCGCGCAATATGGGATTTAAGATTGAAGATGATCTCAACACCGACCATTCGCGCGAGCTGTGGCTGAATTGGAAACGCCGCATCGATCCGTCGCACTACCTCGATCCGAAAACACGCGCCGAAGTTTGGCATCGCGAAGGCTTGAAGATGGTTCAGGAAGGATTGATCGATCGCGACCACTACTACGGCACGATTAACTGCGACGGCATTAACTCCAAGGGTGAGATTTGCGGCGTCACAACCACCAGTGGGCTCGCCTGGAAGATACCGGGACGTATTGGCGATTCTCCGATCCTTGGCGCTGGTTTGTATGTCGATGGAGCAGTCGGTGCGGCAGGTTCAACGGGACGCGGCGAAGCGAACCTCTACAACCTCTGCTCGTTTTTGATTGTTGAAGAGATGCGCAAGGGACTTCACCCCAAAGACGCCGGCATGGAAGCATTGAAACGGATCAAGGCGAACACTATCGAAAAGCGCCTATTGAACACCAAAGGCAATCCGAATTTCGGCATCAACTTTTACATCATCAACGCCAGGGGTGAACACGCCGGCGTCACCATGTATCCCGGAGCGAAATACGCGATCTGCAACGACGCCGGGCCGCAGACCTTGGCATGCGATGCGTTACTTCAAGGTAAGCCAACCGACTAACTTAGTTACGGCCGACTTTGCCTCATTAAGCGCGTCTGCCTCAAAGAGTACGCGTTTCACCAAAAAGCGGGATACCGGGCTGCCCAAAAGCACGTTCACAAAGTGGTTTCTATGATCGGGTAATTAATCGGGAACGTGTTCGGTGGTTTCCTGTTGACGCTTACGAGAAGGAAAGAAGCGCGCGCAGGTTCTTATCGAAAACCGTTTATGGTTCCTGTGAGTTATCCGCGTCCCATCGCGACATCTGCCACATCCAAAATCTTGGCATAAGGTTGGCAGTCTCAGCTAAAGAACTTTTTAGCCCTGTCGACAGCGATTAATAAATGAATGCATCTCGTGGGGGCAACCCTGCGAGGCACGTTCGTTTGTATTACCAAACCGCGCTCTCATCTTCACGGAGAAGCAGGTCCTAATGCTTACGAAATCGGCTCCTCACGAACCAACTCACTTTCGAATAAAGAAGGCAATGACTCTGATCCAGGAACACTTGAATGACGAGCTGGTACTCCACCGCGTAGCCCATGAGGTGAATCTCTCTTCCTCCCGGCTCCGGCACTTGTTCAAGACTGAGATAGGGTTGACTCCAGTGCAGTACGTCAAGTTTCTTAGAATGAAATTGGCGAAAGAGCTTGCGGCAACCACCTTTTTGAGCGTCAAAGAGATCGTTTCTAGACTTGGAGTCATCGATCAAAGCCATTTCTTAAGAGATTTCAAGCGCGCATTTGGAGTCACTATTAGCGAGTATCGAGAGAACTGTCGTAGCCAAATCGGCCAATAAATAGCCAGTTTCGCCAGTACCTTGGCCTTGCCAGCAACCACCGATGACCATATGCTTCGAATCACCAACAAGCTCCAAAAAAACTTACGAATCGAGGAAAAAAACCATGGCCGATCGAAGAATAGGCGATTCCGAAGCGCTCAAGTTATTAATTGACGCGGGTGTGATAGACAAAAAAGCAACGTTGGAAGATATCGTGCTGCTGTCCTCACGCTTGGAAGAGACCTCCGGCGGAGATCTTGGCGCTGCGGCACGGTGGGCATTGGTCGTCAAAGGCAAGTTCTGCTTATGGGATAATTCGCCGACGGCCTAGTTAACCGTTAAAGAAAACCAACATTCCTGGCGAGCCAAGGAACCTCCGTACGCGGTTGGTTCGTCGATCTCCAGTGTCACCCAAGCTGTGGGTAGCCTGGCGAGCCTTTCGCTCGGCGGTGCGTCTCACCACTGGATTTCACGCCATCCGTCTCGTCGCACGCTCAACAAATTGTTACCTGTAAGTGTTGCCTCGGATGGGGGTGATTCAGGTGTCATATGTCAGTAGCCAATGCTCCCAGCCCGATGATCAACGATTACGCTCCTCAGATTGCTTCCGACTCTCTAAACCAAGTCTTGATGACGAACATTTCAGGGCTTATTCGGGTTTTGGAGTACAAGAGGATCGCTGGCTTTCAATCGTATTGTGAAGAGCTTCAGAAAGACCTCCAACTCCTTTCAGAGGTTCTGATCTGTATACATTTCTGCCAACCAAAGCATCCGTTAACGCCCGCACTCCTCTCTGGCCTCCGGGAAATTATGTTGCACCGGTACACACTTCAAGCAGTTCGCTTGAATCCCCTGCTGGCGAACTGGCTTTTGAACGCCGTCGCACTTCTCCAAGATCACTATGACGTCACGCAGGAGCGAAACTTCGCGCTCGAGTTGGTCGACCGTTTTGGCCTCGATACTTTAGATGCCCCTTCCTACAGGCTTGAGGAAAATAGATATCTGTTTGCGAAGCTAAAGGGTGAGAGGTATACGCCCACTATTGATCGGACGTTCGAACGCAATTTTTTCCGTCTTTCGCGCGATCAAGTGTATGCCTTCACGCACCTGTTGTTTTACGTTAGTGACTATGGCATGTCCAGATATTCGTGTTCCCCAGAGCGTAGGTTCGCACTGGAGCATCTCATTTGCGATGCCTACGTTAAGAGCGATGTCGACGTAATGCTCGAGCTGATGCTTGCCTATCGTGCCTGCGAGCAAAGTGAGGAGAAGTCGTTGGATCTATTCGAAGCGCTGTTGGTGAAGCGAATAGTCAATTCCCCACAATTACATCATGCAATGACCGAAATAAATAGCGAGCACTTCCGGGCCTACTACCACCAGTGTATCCTTGCTCTCATGTATCGCCGTGTGAGGACGGACAGGAGTTGCAATTCTATTCAGCTGGATCGGCCAAGGTATCGGGCTTTGCGCGCTAGTCATCAGTTTCATGTGTCTCTTTGCTCGGGAAATTACGTCAAAGCGGCACAAAAATTCACTAGCCTTGTCGGTTTGGATTCTGCACGCCTGAAATTCTGCCGCGGCAACTTGGATCATTATCTAGCCTTGCAGCGACATAATCTCGGCATGAGTGTCTCCTCATAGCGCTAGAACCATTACCCTAAACACCCGTTAGGGCTTGATATCAAGATTCAGGGTAGTGCCCTAATTTCAATTCTTCTCTGTGCTACCTCGGTAAACTCTGTGTCTCTGTGGTGATGAAAGTTAGGCAAATACTCACCACCGAGACACAGAGAACACGGAGGAGGCACAGAGGATTTCAAATTAGGTCACTACCAGATTCAGCACTCCTTTGGCAAAAACTCTCATTTGCTACTAACATTGATTGCTGACTACTGGGCAGTCAAACTATTCGTGCCGTCGATGAATCCCTTGAGCCGCTTGCTTTAGGAAACCGTTACTTACTATTCCTTGAGTTCATTCCGAGCACTGGAGCCTACAAGGCGTTCAATAGTAAGGGCAGTTTCCTGCTCAACAGCAACAGGATAGTGAGCTGACTCATGAGAATCTCCCGGTTGAAATGGAAACCGGGACGGAAACTCCTCGCTGATTGCTCACATTCGCAGCGGGGTTCAGTGAGTCTTAGGGAACCGGAATTACTCTTCATAAGGTACACGCTCATATAGCGGCAATACTTGACAATGCTCCGGTTGCCGCTACACTTCAAATTAATTTCCCCAACTCATCTTTGGAGTAACAATGATGCCTCGCTTATTCCATTTGCCTGGGAGCGCAATCATGAAATCTAAAATTGTGGGTCTGCTCCTGGTCGTCGCGGGTGTCATCGCTTTCACTCTGTCGGGGCACACCCAAAAGAACGCAGCCCTCGTCAAAGACAGAACTACCAAACCCCGGGAACTGCCAATTGTCGATTTCTCCGAGGCAGAGTCCCTTGGTGCAAATGCGTCTGCGAAACAAAAGGCGAAGGCAAGCCGGTACGACCGTCAGAGTTCCCAACGGATTCAAGCAGGCTATTTGATTTCGGGCCGATTGTGGTCTACAAATTGGTGGCGCGATCTCTCAGCTTTACCCTTCAAACAGAGCGACGTCGTGCTAATTGGTAGCATCCTCGACGCCAAGGCCCACCTCTCCAACGATAAGACCGGCATCTACTCTGAATTTGGCGCTCAAGTACAAGAGGTCTTAAAGAACAGTGCCAGCAATCCAATTCATCCTGGAGAGGTGGTCTCACTTGAACGGTTCGGTGGCGGGGTTCGTTTTCCCTCAGGCGCGATTCAAAGATATGAAACGGTGGGCCAAGGTATGCCGACGGCTGGCGGAACTTATTTGTTCTTTCTGAAACAATTGGAGCCAACAGATTTCAGCATTATCACCGGTTACCAGTTGGACGCAGAAACGGTAGCGCCTCTGGACGGATCCATCGTTGAACAGGGTAAGGGAGCTTATCCTTTCGACGTATACCAGGGTTTTGATCGCTCAATTTTTTTACGCATAGCGAAGTCTCAAGCGGTGCCGACAACCGACAACTCACACTAATCGCGCCAAGGCGCAGTTATGAAAAGGCGCTCAAATCGTAGCTTTTGTCTGGCTGCACACTCTGTTGTCGGAGCGATGCTTTGTCTCATAATTCTGACGGTTAGGGCGCAAGACATACCTCCCGAGAATTGCCCGCCAACGCCACCCACGCAATGTTGTGCCCCTGCTACTACTGCGACAGCTCAAACCTGGCCGGCAAACGCTCACGTAAACGTCAACATAGACCCGTCATTTAACACGGCTCAAAGGGCTGCGATCGTGCGAAGTTTTCAAAACTGGCAGGCCGGTGGTGCCTTAAGTGGTAACGGCTCCGGAGTTGTTTTCACTTTCACCTACAATGCTACGCCCCCTTCAATGAGTCCTCCTCCTGGAACTTACAATGCCCAGGTATGGCATCAAGATCCCCCGAGAAATACTGGTTTAGGGGGAGATAATGCCGTCACCTTGAGTGGGGGGCGTGTGGTGGCGCAGGAGATTTGGATAAACACTCAGACGACTGATGACTGCGCTGCAGCGCAAACCGCAGCCCACGAGACCGGGCACGGGTTCGGGCTTGGTGAAGCTTCGGGTTGCGCGAACAACACGTCCGTCATGAACGCTGGTACCAATGGCTATAACAGCTTAACTGGTACTTACGGACCAACTTCCTGTGATAACAGCCAAGTCAATCAGATTGCACAATATCCCACGCCCACGCCCACGCCCACGCCAATCCCCGAGCCCAGCCCTACGCCTCAGAACTGCCCACGTCCTACTTCGTGCCCAAGCACGTGGCGCTGGAGAGGCTACCCGACTTGCGAGTGCATGCCGTCGCCGATTCTAGTGGACGTAAACGGTGACGGATTCAGACTGTCGAGTGCTGCGGACGGCGTCGACTTCGACCTGGACGCAGACGATACTCCGGAGCGACGCGCCTGGACGCTAGCCGCGTCAGACGATGCATGGCTCGCGTTGGACCGGAATAGCAACGGCAGAATCGACAGCGGTGCGGAGTTGTTTGGAGACCGAACGCTTCAGCCGGTTCCACCCGAAGGAACCCAGATGAACGGCTTTCTCGCTCTTGCGCAGTTTGACCTGGCAGAAAACGGTGGGAATGGTGACGGTGAAATTGACCAGGGCGACGCAATTTTCTATGCCTTACGACTATGGCAGGACGTGAATCACAACGGCATTTCCGAGCCAGGCGAACTGCACGCGCTCTCGTCGCTCGGGCTGGTGCGATTCGATCTCAATTACAAACTGTCGAGACGGATCGACCAGTATGGAAACGAGTTCGGTTATCGAGCGAAGGTTTGGGACGCGCACGGAGCGCGGGTTGGACGTTGGGCGTGGGACGTATTTCTAATTGGAGCTCGGTAACTTGTAGGGTTCACCAAGGGATCTGATCGGGATGTTAGTGAGTTGCTGTTTCGTTGAGCCAAACTTGACGGGTAACGCTCTCGACTTTTCGGAGTGCGAGTGACCTGTCACCGCTTTTGTTTCTGGGCGACCGGTCGCTCAGCCCCTGTGCTGCTCACATCGTCGCCTGAGGCCTTAACAGGGTCGCGACCGCTTAAAGCGGTGACAGGTCACCGCCCTCCAAAATTTCAAAATCAGCGAATGCCGCTGAGGGTTAGTGGTCTCGTTCCCGCCTGGCGTTTCGCGATTACGAGGGTAATGTCGTCCGCGGCCTGCGTTCCCTGGGAGAACTTCGTCAGCGCCGACTCAATGCGATCGCGAATTCCCGCCGCTGAAGATTCCACATTACGCGACACCACTTCATACAGCCTGGTTGGCCCAAACTCTTCGCCGCTCGGACTCGCCGCTTCGGTCACACCATCCGAATAGATAACGAGGACGTCGCCGGGCTGCAGCGTTGTGCGGCCTTCGCGGTAGTCTGCATCGGCTTTGATGCCCAGCGGCAAACCGCCGGAAGCAAGCTGTTCAACTGTGCCGGCGGCGTGGACTATCAGCGGCGGATTATGACCGGCGTTCAGAAAAGAAAGCGCGCCAGACTCTGGATCGAGTTCCGCATAAAACAGTGTCACGAAGCGGTTCGAAGGAATGTTTTCCGCGAGATAACGATTGACGGCGGAAATGGTTTCCACCAGCGTGTCGTGTGAACCAGTCTGCGCGTGAATCGAAGCGTGAAGCGACGACATGAGCAGAGCCGCGGCAGTCCCCTTTCCGGAGACGTCCCCCAGCGCGATCACCAATCGTCCGTCGTCTCGCTTTATGAAGTCGTAATAGTCACCACCGATTTCGTAACACGGAAAACTGATGCCCTGAAATTCATAACCGGGAACGACGGGTGGCGCAGTCGGTTGAAAACGTTGCTGAATCTCCATCGCCAGCTGCAATTCGCGCTCGAGCCGCTCCTGCTGAAAACGCGCTTCGACGAGCCGGGCATTCTCAACTCTGATCGCGGCAACAGACGCCAGTGTGGTCAACACTTTGAGATGGTCTTCGGTGAAACGACCTTCAGCGATTGGCGAGTCGGCATAGATGATTCCGAAAACTTTTTCTGACACGCCGAGCGGAACCGCGAGCACGCTGCGCACGCCCTGCAGCACCACAGTGCCGCTCGCAAAACGTGGGTCGTGCTGAGCGTCAGAAGTGAGGACAGACTTACCCTTAATCACCACTTCATCCATCACATTGCGGCTGACGCGAATCTCGCCTACCTCGCCGACGCGATCACGCAAACGAGCTACGGCCACTTTCATTTCCTCGCTGTGCACGTCGCGCATCATCAACAAACAACGGTCCGCCGGCACCGCTTCGAATACGAGCGCGACGATCTGTTCCAGAGTTTGTTCGAGGGTGGACGAGCTGAGGAGCGTGATTCCCACCTTGCTGATCAGGGCCAGCAGATCGCCTTCGCGCGCCGCTCGCGCTACCTCGCGCGCATCGGGTTGACTGCGGGCGCCTTCGATCGCTTCGAGTAAACCCGAGGTCGTGCGATCGCCCGAAGCGAGTGCGATCGTGGCTTCGGGCAAGGACGTCGACGAGTTGTCGGTGATCATCGTGGCGCCCATGCTCGAGTGATAGGTGCCGTCGTCAAAAACAATTTCGGTCTCGCCGATCTGAATCCGCCCGCCGGACGTGAGGGGCACAGTGCCTTCTACCGAACCGCCGTTGTAGAGCGTGCCGTTTGCCGAGCCCAGGTCCTGCAGAAAATATTCTTCGCCTTCGCGTCGCACTTCAGCGTGCACGCGCGAGGCGAACGGATCGGGAATGCAAAGGTCGTTGCGGGCTGAACGTCCGAGAGTGATTCGCAGGCGGCCGAGCGGAAAGCGGTCGGGCGCGCGGTCGGGGTACTTTACGATTAACTCAGGCATCGGGTGTTGGATCGAGACTTCGACTTTCGAAGTCTAAACAAGAATTTTGGACGTTGAACCTGGGCCTAATTTTAACCTTCGCCGCGGGAAATCATCACCCCAGGGCCTTCGCGGACGACGATAGTACCGGCTACCAGATCATGCAAACCGCGGCCACGCGTGGTTAGGGCGGCCATCAAGAAACCCACGCCGAGGGTGATGAAAGAAAGCGGATAGCCGGCGAAGTGACGAAGGAAAGCGCGGCCAATGCCGATCGAGTGACCGTCGTCGCGCAGAATGCGCAACCCTGCAGCCCATTTTCCTAACGTAAAACCCGTCAGCCCCGCCAGCACACCAAGATTCAGCGCGGCGACGATGATGGTCAGAACAATACCGATAGTTTCCGAGGAACTGCCCGCCGAACGCGCGCCGCCGCCGAGCACGCGGCTAACAAGCGTACTGAACGCAAGAATCGCCGCCAGAATTATGTAGTCGATGAGGATGGCGCCGCAGCGCAAAGAAAATGGGGCGCGATACCTCGCGAAACCCTTCGTAGCTGCCGGTGACTTCACTCTTACTGTTGGTGCGACTGGTTCGACTCTTGCCGTCATCTTAAAACGAAGTTTCGATTCTCAGTTTTGAGTTTTGAATTACTGCAGCCGGTCTACTACCTTGATTGCAGAACATTGGAATCTGAACTCAGCCGAGGAGAAAGTGCAGCGTCGTTTCTCCGAGACGAAGTTTGTCTCCGCTATCCAACACGCGCGGTTGGCGTGGCGCCAGCCTGACTGAATCATTGATCACCGTCCCGTTAACTGAGCCCAGATCCTCGACGAGAAAGGTTTCGCCTTCGCGCCAGATTCTCGCGTGACGTCGCGACACTTTCGTTTCCGGATCGAACCGCGATAGATCGATCTCGGGAAACACGTTCGAATGCGGGTCTGTGCGGCCGAGCAGGTTATTGTCTTTCTGTAACACGAAAGACGCGTCGAGTTCGGTCGTTCCGGCAACCACTAATTTCGCAGTCGGTCGCGCCGCGCGCAAGGTAGCGCTCGATCCCAAACCAGCCATTGGTTGCCGCGCCCCGCAGTGTGCGCAGAAGATATCGTCGGCCGCAATTCGTCCGCCGCAGAACCCGCAAAAGACCGTCTGCACCTGAACCGTTTCGCCGCCTACCTGACCGGAGGCCACGCCATAGGTCACCTGGCCCGCACTTAGTTTTTCCAGATGACTTGCCAGCGCGTCGCGCATCGCTCCGGCCGAAGCGAAGCGATCCTCGGGTTTGTATTCGACGGCGCGCATCAGAATCTGTTCCATCTCGGTGGAAAGCGAAGGCGCGATCTGGCGCGGGCGCGGGTTCTTTTGGAAGTCAAAAATTAGAAGCGGATTGTCCTGCGGATCGGAGCCGGTCAGGAGATGAAACAGCGTGGCGCCCAAACTATAGACATCGGAACGCGGCTCAACGCGTCCGCCAAACAATTCGGGCGGCGCGTAGCCCATCGTGCCGACGGCAGTGACGCCCTTCTCTTCCTGCTTCACCCAGCGTGCGATGCCGAAGTCGATCAACATTATGCGGCCGGTGTTGCCGTCGATCATCAAATTTGCCGGCTTGAGGTCGCGATAGATAATCGGCTTGGGCCGGCTGTGGAGATACTCGAGCACATCCGCTGCCTGCATTCCCCAATCAGCCACGGTGCGCTCATCGACGCGGCCACCTGGCGCACTACGCAGGCGCGACGACAGGTCGCCGCCGGAGATGAACTTCATTACGAGGTAGAAACGGCCCAGCGGTTCGTCGTAGAAGTAATCGTAGATGGTAGGAATCGAAGGATGTTCCAGCGCCGTCAGCAGTAACGACTCGCGTTTAAAATCGCCGATCGCCTTCTCGTGCTGGGCCGGATCAAGATGCGCCTCGACCATCTCTTTCACGGCACGCGGCGCGTCGCCAAGATTGCGATCGCGCGCGAGGTAAACTGCACCCATGCCGCCGCCGCCAATCCGTCGCACGATCTCGTAACGTGAATTGAGCACGCTGCCCGGATCGAGTTGTTTGACTGTGGGTTGACGTCCGCCGGTGTTTCCTTTTTTGGTGGTGTGTTTGACTACGCCTGGCACTTCACCGGTAGAGTGTCCGCCGAGCCCGGTCGAATCGTTCAGCTCATCATCGCCTGTGGCGGGAGCGACTGCGACGCCTGCTGAAGAAGGTTGAGCGGCAGGTGAGGGCGACGCGGGTGCAGCGAGGTCGCCGGTATCCTCATACTCGAGCGTCGTCTCCTCGTTCTCGCTCTTCGGCGCCTCGGCGTTCTTCGTTCCGCAGTTACTGCAGAACGCCTCACCCGGCACCGTCTGTGTTCCACATTTGCGACACTCAGCCATCTAATTCGACCTTACAACTTCTACTTAACTATTTGAAAACGCAAAAATGTTTTTCCTACGATAATTTCATCGCCGTCGTTTAACGGCTGACTAGTACCCGGCATTAACCTCTTGCCGCGATTAATAAAGGTGCCGTTAGTCGAACCTAAGTCTTCGAGGAAATACGTGCCGTCAGCGAGGGTGATGCGGGCGTGCCGGCGCGACACCTTCGCCTCTGGATCGTCGGAGTCCAAATCAACATCCGGAAAGATTCCGCCGTCGGCATCCCAGCGTCCAATGTCTGACACCGCCGAATTCAGCACAAACTGCTTGCCGATCGATTTGCCGCGTTCGATCACCAACCGCGCGTGTGGCTTATCCGACGTGGCTGCCGCCGCCGAACGATTCACTGCCGGACCGGCGTTGCGTCCTGCCATTTCGGGTTGCGGAATATCTGCGGGAGAGTGCGAGCCGTTCTGTCCTTCCGGCTCAGCTTTGACCAAGTTTACGCCGGACGCGCCGGAGCGAGGATTCGGCCTCAAAGGCGCGCCGCATTCGTCGCAATACTGTCCGCCGTCGAGGTTTGCCGCTTTGCACCTTTCACACGTGATCATAGTTTTTCGGAGTTTGCGACCGGCGCCCTATCCGCGATAAATTCTCAAGTTGTTACGTTAATCTGAGCTGAAAGAACGGCGGCTCATTCTAACGCGAAAGCATTCGACTCGCCAACGCAGGCATTTCTACCCGGCGGATATCCTGTTTAATGAAACTGTTTACGTGTTTTTGACGTAACAAATACTCGAATCGAGTGGGTTTCAAAACGCGCGGGTTTTTTCGAGCAAAATTTGTTCTTGGATAGTATTAGCAGCATCCTAATCCCCCAGTTGAGGAAGAAGTTATGGCTCTAAATCGGAAGAAGAAGATCATTATTGCGGTTTCAGCAGTCGCCGTATTGGCTTTAATAATTATCATTAGCGTATTTGCCAGCCGTAAAGACGAAGCGGAAGTGACGACAGTGAAGCTCGAGGTGAAGCCCGAACTGCGGCAGACGGTGACCGCGTCCGGCGAGGTAAGGCCCATTCGTTACATCAAGCTGACCAGCGAAGTCCCCGGACGTATTGAAGAGATTTACGTAAACCCGGGGGACCAGGTAACGCAGGGAAAACCCCTCGTGCGCGTGGATCCCACCCAACTGCAATCGAGCCAGGAAGCGCAATGGGCCGCGGCGCAGCAGGCAATGAACGACATTCAAAGCGCGCGGAATTCAGTGGCCAGCGCGCAGCAGGGATTGGTGGTGGCGGAAGCGTCGGTCGCGTCGGCCCGCCAACAGCTAGTGACGCTGCAGACTTCTGTCGATCGCGCGCAGGTTGATTTGAACGTCGCCCAACGCGAGCTTAAACGCAACGCCGATTTGATTGAGGCAGGTGTTTCTTCGCGCTCCGAGTATGACGCGGCTCGCGACCATTTTGACCAGGCGAAGATTGCGTTAGAGACAGCGAGGGCCAATCTCGAGTCTCAACGCATCGCCGTCAAGGAAGCGATGGAACGAGCGAACCAGCAAAAGCTGACCGTTCAGGAAGCGAAAACCGGCATCCGTTCTTCCGAGATGCGCGCCAGCCAGCAGCAGGCGCTGCTGCGAGGACAATCGAGCCAGCGTTCCAAAGCTACCCAGCTTTCGCCGTTAACCGGAGTGATTGCCGATATTCCAACGCGCGTCGGTGAATACGCGGTATCTCAGTTATCTTCCACGCCGTTAATGACGATTGCCGACATGTCAACGATCAACGTTGAAGTCAACGTTGACGAAACCGAGATTTCAAATGTTGAAGTCGGGCAACAGGCAAAAGTGAAAGTGGATGCGCTCGGCGATAAAGAAATCACCGCGGTGGTGACGCAGAAGAATCCGCTCGCGGTTTCAAAGTCAGACACGCAAGGCGGACTGTCAAACCGCGTGAACGTTCAGGAAGCCAAAGAGTTCAAAGTTACGGTGGAGTTGAGGGATATGCCTGACGAAATTCGTAACGGCCTGCGCCCGGGCATGAGCGCCACCGCCACCATCACTACGAAGACGAAGAACAACGTGATTGCGGTACCGCTGGAAGCGATTGTCGAAAAAGCGCCACAGGCTCCGTCGCCTGCTCCCGGCGCTGCACCGACTCCGGCCCCGTCGAGCAGCGAGAAACCGAAGAGCGTTAAGGGTGTCTATCTGATTGAAGGCAACAAGGTGCGCTTTATCGAAGTGACCACTGGCATTACCGGTGAAGCTGACATCGAAGTCACCAGCGGCGTGAAGTCGGGACAGGAAATCGTTCGTGGGCCAAGCCGCGTATTGAAGACACTGAAAGACGGCATGACTGTCAAACGGCAGGAACGCAAAGCGGGAGCGAACGCTAACGCAAGCGAGGGCAGGTAATGAGCGACGCAACACTGGTATCGCCGGTAGAGCCGGCTGTCGTGCCGGCGCAGCCGCCTGCAAAACAGCCGCGCGATCCCAACGCGCTGATCTCGATGCGCGATCTCTGGAAGACCTACCAGATGGGCTCCGAACAGGTACACGCGCTGCACGGCGTTTCGTTCGACATTCCCAAGGGCGAGTACATCGCGATCATCGGTCCATCGGGCTCGGGCAAGTCGACGCTGATGAATCTCATCGGTTGTCTCGACACACCGACCAGCGGCGAATATTGGCTCAACAGTAAGAACGTTTCCGAAATGGACGACGATGAGCTGGCTCGCATTCGCAACCAGGAAGTCGGGTTCGTCTTCCAAACGTTCAATCTGTTGGCGCGCGCCACCGCCCTGCACAACGTGGAATTGCCGTTGATCTACGGGGGCATCAGTTCGGCGAAACGCCACGAGATGGCGGAACAAGCGCTGGCCGCGGTGGATCTCAAAGACCGGATGTTACACCGTCCTAACGAACTTTCGGGCGGACAACGTCAGCGCGTCGCCATCGCCCGTGCCTTAGTAAACAATCCTTCAATTCTGCTGGCCGACGAACCTACCGGTGCGCTCGACACGCACACCAGCATGGAAATCATGGACCTCTTCGAACGTTTGCACAGCGAGGGCAACACGATAATTGTCGTCACCCACGAACCAGACATCGCGGCTCGTGCGCATCGCGT
>JBKPNP010000104.1:0-3945 GCA_046732775.1 Acidobacteriota bacterium | reverse complement strand
GCCATTGAAATCAATGAGCTTGTGCAGCCAAAAATCGTAACCAGTGTGGTCAACATCCTGCGGATCGTTTGGATTCCTGCGGAGATAGCCGAAGTACTGCATCAGGACGAAGGCCTTGTTCTTTTCCTGATCGACCAGGGTTGCATTTTCGGCAACGCGCCGTAACGCACGCGCTCGGGCCGGCACGTCCGCGATGTTTCCCGCACCGCCAAACTCACCGATGATCGAACTTATCTCACCCGCGGTAAGTGTGTTCCCCGTATTTGTGTTGAGGTCATTCACGAACTGAGTGGGTGTCTTGCTGGTCGGATGCGCCGTCAAAAAGCGAGAACGCGCAACGAAGGCCTGCGTGAACGCGACCTTGTTGTTCTCCAATAACGTTGGCCACCCGGGAATGCCGACAACCAAGTCCTTGGCGATCAATTGCGAATCACCGAGAAACTCATTAAATCTCACAATCGGCGCCGAGATCGTGTGCTGCACCGGACTGGTTCCCAACGTCGAGAGCGCATTGGCATCTCCATACGCCGCCTTGTAGATACGCTCAACCAGGTAGCCGGTCTCCTGGAATTCAATCGACTGGAAGAACGCACCCGACACGTTAACTCGCTTGATGTCGATGCACCCTGCATCCGCGCCGCATTGATCAATCTCGGCCTTCCAGAATGCGAGCCCGCTGGCATCCGGCTGCCGATTCAGGAAATCGATATAGTGCTGGCGGACAAAGAACTCATTGTCGAACGTCGGATCCTTAACCGGGTTCGTTGGGTTGGCGTCGTTACTGGTGATCGTCACGGAAACCGCCGCCGGTGCTCCGACCGTGCAATTCACCGGGTTACTTAGGGTGACGTTGAAAGTTTCGGCGCCTTCAACAAACCCATCGTCGATGATTAAGACCGAGATAGTCTTCTGAGTTTCATTAGCCGCAAACTGCAACGTTCCCAGCGCTGCTGAATAATCCGAACGATCACTCGCCGTCGCATTGCTGGTGGTGTAGTCGACACTCACGGCACTTCCCAGGTTGCCTGTGCGCGTGACTGTTAAATCAACCTGGCTATTGGCGTGGAAAGCTTCCGCCACGTTTGCGGTGGAAGCGGTGAACTGGACCGTACTCGGAGTGGGAGTCGGCGTTGGCGTCGGTGTGCCGCCACCCGGTAGCGTAAAGTTAAGCGTGATGTTGCCCTGGTCTCCGTCGAACCCGTCGACCGCAATGTGATAGGTCGTTCCGCTGACAGCCCCAAACTGTACAGTGCTGGTGGTGATTACCCCTGATTGGACGTCGTCATTTTTAGCTATGGCGTTCAGACCGTTAACCGCTGAGCCTGTATAGACGGCGAGCAGTGTGTCGTAGTTACTGCCATCGGTCGTGAGCGTCGCCGAGCCGCTTGAAGGAGCGGTCCAGACATACCAAACGGATCGGCCGCCGAGATTGCCATCCGGGGAATGGCTTGGTTCACCGGTTTCTTTACTGGCAAAAATATTCGTGCCGGTCACGGATCCGGTCGTGCCGCTAATGCCCTGCGCGTTCGCAAAATTATCGTTGGGCGGCGGAGTGGTGGCGCTGATGGTGTAGCCCATCGCGTCGATCGCGTTTTCGTCGTTCACGGACATGATTTGACGAACGTTACGAGCGATCGTCGGATCCATGATGCCCACGTTATTGGCCGTGATATTGAAGTCGTCTTTCCAGTGGCTCGCCTGACGGCCGTCGCCGCCCGTCCCGTCCTGTCTGCCGGTGGACAATCCCAGCTCGGGGCCACCGTTGAAAAGAATTTGTGTACCGCCGGACGAAAGGATGCGCTGTGCGGTGCTGAAATTACCAAGGTTGGCAGTGCTGGGGCGGAAACGGAAAAGGTCCCAGACACTCATCATCAGTGGCTCGGACGCATCAAGTTCCTTCGCCCCGACTTCTGAGTTAAAGCCAAGCGCGTGGCCGATTTCATGAACGGCGACCGCGTCGAAGTCGGTGCGGTTACCGGTGATGCCGTCAGACGGATCTAAGTCAAAATTAAACGCTGAGTTGAAAGCAATTTTCGGGGGATTACCCGGCGTGGTCGAATCGGTGGTCGCGTCTGCCGGCAGCGCACCGAGTGCACGCAGCAATGGGCTCGCGCCGAGCACCGTCGGTACGCCACCGATATCACTGGGTACTGTGCCTGTCGGCAAAGCAGCGGCGAGGGCCTGCTCCGAAGCGCCGTTAGCGTGCGTGTTCAGTCGACCGCGAACGTCCGTGTAGTTGTTGGGGAAGAATAGGAGCTGCGTGGAGGTCGCACCGAGTACAGTCGGCCCTGAAAAAGGGGTTCCGAAGAACGTTGTACCGTAGTCGACGTCAATGATGATCGTGATTGGATCTTTGATTAGAGCTTCCCACTTTGCCGCGGCGGCGATAAAAGCGGCTTTCGCGTCTGGCTGAGCATCGAGTTGCGCGGTGGCGCGCAGAATAATGGTCAAACCGGTCGCCGATTGCGTCGTGTTGGTTTCCGGCGAGAGGGCTGTCTTTTCGTGCAGGTGGTTAATCTGACGGAGCCCAAAGCTGTTCGGAACTGCCCGGAGGGAGCGCGTCTCATTTATTGAGGCATCGCGACAAATCGTTTCTCCGTTAGGCCCTTGATAAACGATGTATGCACCTCCGTCGTTATAAGCGACGTAGTTTGGCGTTTTCTTTGGCGCAGCATCGGATTGGGCGAAAACATAAAATGGCAGAGCGGAAACGGCAGCGACCAGAGCGAGTAACAGCGCCAGGCGCGTGATGGTCAGGCTTCTAAAAAGTATAGCCATACGTGAGACAGGCGCGGGGGAACTGTAATTCTTCACGGTGTGGATTCTCCTGTGTTTTGGGAACGCTGGGCGAAACTGATTGCCCGTCGAGGGGACAGTGGTACCGCGCAGGAATAGTTTAAATTTAGGCGCTTTG
This sequence comes from Acidobacteriota bacterium, assembly GCA_046732775.1. Taxonomy (GTDB): domain Bacteria; phylum Acidobacteriota; class Blastocatellia; order Pyrinomonadales; family Pyrinomonadaceae; genus PSRF01. The sequence continues at coordinate 1,031 of JBKPNP010000104.1, read as the reverse complement.
CGGTGTCGCAAAGCTCATCAGCAAGTCGGGCCGTGATTCAGATGCGGATTTGTCGCTGACGGCTGCTCTCGCTCGAGTTGTTCAAATGATTTTCTAACTGTTCAACTGACGGGCACGAAATACGAGCCACATGTTAGCAATACTTGATAAGCCGTTCAACACAACTGACCTGTGCGATGCATTAGCACGTCCTGATGCTGACCGGCATCGTTAGCCGCTGGCTTTGGCGCCAGCCTCTGCGGTCAGTGAGGCGACCCGGCATGGGGCAGCAGCCCGACAGTTATGGAGGGCTACGCTGGGCGCAACTCTCGTGGGTCACGCAGCAGGGTGATGCGTTCAATCAGGTTGAGTGGCACCTTAGCCCTCCATAACTGTCGGGCTACTGCCCCGGCGTAGACTCCGCATCTTCACATCAGAGTAAGGGAGCGGCCGCGGGTTCCGGCTCCAGGGGAGCCAAATGTTTATGGAAACCGATTGACGTGCCGGACCGTGCTCCAGCGGAGCGCAATGTTTCCTGCGCAAAACGTTTCGCTCCGCTGGAGCGATCACGTTTTGGTGTGCGGGTGCGGTTTCTACAATCATTTCGTCCCTGCGGGACGCGGATTGGCGGACACGCCTCGTGCGCTGCAGGATGCAACGCGGCACGGGGCAGTAGCCCGACAGTTATGGAGGGCTACGCTGGGCGCAACGCTCGTGGGTCACGCAGCAGGGTGATGCGGTCAATCAGGTTGAGTGGCACCGTAGCGCTCCATCACTCTCGGGCTCCTGCCCCGGCGTAGACGGCGCCCTCGAAGTTAGAGTTGAGTGCACTCACGCGCAACTTCCGAATCGGTTCGTAACGCAAACTGTTAGTTTGCGTTGCTTGAGTGGCATCCGACGCGAACGCAAACTGACAGTTTGCGTTACAACCAACGCAATCCACAGCACCCCGCTTGGCGCAAATTTCGCCGCTGTGTTATCTTGACTGGCTTTAAATCCGCCCAGTTTTTCAGCCTTCATCAGCGAACAGAGGAGCAGAACGAAGTATGGCT
>JBKPNP010000103.1:0-10811 GCA_046732775.1 Acidobacteriota bacterium | reverse complement strand
CGAATCCATGGTATCTGGCAGCCTGGATTGGATTGCTGGTAACTAGTTTGAACTTAATGCCGGTGGGCCAACTGGACGGCGGGCATGGGACGTTTGCGATCTTTGGTCAACGGCCGCACAAGATTATCGGTCGTTTGGCGTTCATCGCCGTGGCCGTGACCTCTGTGCTGGGTTTCGTCTGGCACGGCAGCCCGAGCGGTTTTCTTTATACGGTGCTGCTGGCGGTGATGCTTCGCGTGAGGCATCCGGCGCCGGAACGCTTCGAGTCACTGGGGCGCGCGCGCACCCTCGTGGCAGTGATTACCTTGCTGGTGTTCGCGCTCTCGTTCGTGCCGTTCCCAATCACGTTACGATAGGAAAGAATCACGCGGCTGTCGACGCTGGAAGCAGTCCTTTGATTTCCCTGACCACCCGATTCACTTCATCCTGATCAGCCAGCGCAATCATGAAAAACTTGTAACCTTCATGGAAACAGATCACGCCGTTCGCAAATAACCAAACGGTTCCCAGAAAAGGATTGCCGCCCACGATCCAACTGACCGGCGCCCCCACTACGCCCGCTCCCGGATTGAGTATTTGCGCAAACATGACAGCGCCGGCCGCACAACTGAGCGTGCCGAGTAGCGGCGCGCCGACATACTTCGTCATGTTGCGTGCGAACTCAACGCGCTTTTGTTCAGCTTCGTCCAGTTGGCCGTCCGCCATCAGTTGTTCCTGCTTGCGGACGTAGTCGTTGAACTTCTCGCTCAACTTTCGCGCGCCAAAAATCGGCAGGGCCGAATGCGTCAGCCAGTGGGGATGCGCGCCGAGCAATACGGCGTCCAAACCGGGCAGCGCCGTTCCCATCCGGACGCCGACTACTATGGAAAAGGACACGAGTGCAGCTTTACCCGGATTCTCCTTGATCCATTCACGAGCTTTTAGAACGCTGGCAGTCGCAGCTGAAGAAGCGCGCGTCAATTTGGCGCTGGTGTCGTAAAAATGCGAGGCCCGATCATAGTAGGTCTTTGCCTCGTCAAACACGTCACCCGCCGTCTTCCCCGCCTGTTTGCCGACGTCTCCCGCGGCATCAAGGATTACCTTGCCGGCTTTCTCAGCGCCGCGTACGGCTTCTGAGGCCGCGCGCTTTGCGGTATCCGCGACGTCGCCCTCCGAGCTTAACCGCTCAGCCTCGAGACGCAGTTTCTCTGCTCCTGACGCCACGGTTTCTGCACCTCGTTTGGCCGCTTCACCAGCCGCGCGCGAGCCCTCACCCACGAGATCGGAGAGGGCATACTTCTCGTCGAGCTCGCGGGCTTTACGGCGCACGGTCTTTTGCCATTCGTCAAGTTTTCCTTTGTAATCAGCCATGTTCAATCCTTGTTAGCAGTAAGCAGTCAGCACGACTGGAGCACAAGCGTCTCGCTTGCGGACTGGGGCGCCCAAGCGTCTGGCTTGCACGATTCAAAATCATCCATTAACTTCAAGTAGTAGTTCCTATGCACCCATTCTAATACGTCGTCTCGTTCCACTGAGTTCGTCCAAACATCGCAAATTTGGTTGGACCAATCGTCTTGCGCGCACCTCTCCTTCATGTTAAAGTTCGCGGATTCAGTAATTGTTAGCCTGCCGAGTCAAACTCGCCTGGAGCTGGTGCGGACAAGAGCTGAAATAGTTTTTAAGACGACAATTCATCGATTTCCTTACATCCAAACCATTTGCGTAGAGGCTTTCGAACCAGGGGGATACCTTCGGAATTTGATCTTAGTCCCGACCAATGCGGTAAAGCAAAAAGGACCCCCCGTGAGTGACATCGACAAAAAGCCCAAAGCGCTTCGTCGCGCCCAGGACCTGACTACGACGGATCGTGCCAGGATGATTCGCGAGCTGGAGTTTGGCTCTGCGCTCGGCGCGGAAACCGTTACGCGACTCGCCGAATCGTCGCGCGTGATTGATGTGCGCCGCCGCCGGTTTGTGTATCGCGCCGGCGAAGAGGCTGACGCGCTCTACGCAATCGCGAGTGGACGTATAAAGCTTTGCCGGATTGAATCTCAAACTGAACGCGAGGCAGTAATCGACATCCTGCCGCAGGGCGCGCTGTTTGGAGAGTCTGCGCTCTACTCGACCGCCGGCACACGGCAAAACTGTGCTGTCGCTTACGAGAGCAGCGTGCTGCTGAGAATTCCTGCCGATCAATTCAAACTGGCGATGGCGGACGAGCCCACGCTTCATGAATATACCTTCCGCCTGATCGGTCACAGGTTGGAACATGCGGAACAGCGTCTGGCTGACTTTGCGCTCAACGCCATCCCGGCGCGCCTCGATCGTTTGCTCGTCGATTTTTCTGATCGGTATGGGGTGCGTGAATCTGCGGGAGTGCTAATCGATATTCCGTTACCGCACCGCGAGATTGCCTCGATTGTCGGCTCCACGCGCGAGAGCGTAACGGTCCGCTTGAATGCCATGCGGCGCGAAGGCACGATCGACTTCGTTAATCGACGAATCCTCGTGAAGCGCCCCGAAGGGTTGCTGCATTCGCTACCGGAGATACCCGTGCCCAATTAACCGTCCAGCCGGTATTATGGTTCAATGAAACTGTGTCCGAGCTGCGGTAAACCTTCCGAATGGCAAGACAATCCCCATCGTCCCTTCTGTTCTGAACGCTGCAAGTTAGTCGATCTCGGTAAGTGGGTGAACGAAGAATATCGTGTGCCCGGCAAGCCCGTGCAGGACCAACCTGATGAGGCTGGTGAGGGTGAACGTTCGCCGAAAACTGAGGGAGACTAGACGGCGATAATCGCGAGCTTGTGTTTGTTCGCTAACGCTATCAAATCCTGACGATCGAACATCAGTGTCTTGCCGGCGCTGATACAAAGACAGGTTGCGCCGGCTGCCAGCATTGCTTCGATCGTCGGTAATCCGATCACCGGCACGTCAAACCTCATGTCCTGATCCGGCTTTGAAAGTTTCAGAACCGTGAGAGCGCCACTGCTCAATCGCAATCGCTTCTGTTTATTGTTTCCACGCAGAAGTTCGCCGGCGCGTTTGATAGTTTCGTCAGTTCCTTCCATCGCTTCAATCGCCACACAAGCCTTGCCGCGCACGACTATCGTTTGCCCCAAATCGAGACGGGCCATTTCGTTCGCGATCTCGAGGCCGTATGCAACGTCGGCTTTTTCGGCTGCGTTTGGTTTGCGTTGCGTGAGGTTTCCAGGCTGCGGCAGATAGTCCTGCAGAAAGAAAGTCGAGTCGATCAAGTCGATGCCTTCGCTCGCCAACTCAGCGGCCACAGCTCCGATCAACGACGTGGTGTTGCGGCGTGGCAACTTCAAAAGCATCTTGAGCATTCGCGCATCGGGGACGGCGCGGCTAAAGATCTGCACGTGCTTTACCTGCCCCGCCATGATCGCCTGTTCCACGCCTTCGGCTTTGAAGTAGCGAATCATCTTGCCGAGCTGGCCGATGCCGACCCAGGTAAGACTATCAACTTCGCGTTCGAGAGCTGGATCAGTTTCCTCGCGAATAGCAACTACGGAAAGTGACGCACCAGCACTGCGAGCACCTGCTGCGACCATAAACGGAAACTTGCCGTTGCCTGCGATGAGACCGTAACGCATCAGTGGAGGGATGAAGGATGAAGGATGAATAAGCGACTGCAGAAGAAGCGATTGAAGAAGCGTTTGAAATGAGCAATGACAAAGGGAAAATCCATCGCGAGCCGCGCATTCGAATCCTGCAAGTAACTCCGCGAAAAGAGGCTCATAGTTCCTCCCTCATCCTTCATCGTTTTACTTCATCCTTCATCCTTTTACTTCACCACGCCGCGGCTCGAGGCTTGAATGAATTGCACCAACCCATCCACTTCAGGCGAGCTGCTGATCTCTTCCTTGATTTTTTCCAGCGCCTGCGACGTGTTCAGTTTCGATGAGAGCAATAGATGGAAGGCCCGGTGCAACGCCTGAATCACTTCGCGCGAGTAGCCGCGCCGCTTCATCCCCGTGCCATTTAGCCCATAGCAACGAGCGTGATTGCCAACTGTGAGCGCATAAGGCAAAGCGTCTTTGACGATGACCGAATACCCGCCAATGTACGCTTCGCGCCCAACACGGCAGAACTGATGAATGCCCGAATAGGCGCCAACGTTTGCGCCATCTTCGATCGTCACGTGACCGGCCAGTGTGGCGGCATTTGCCATGATTACGCGGTTGCCGATTAGGCAGTCGTGCGCGACGTGGGCCTGTGCCATCAGCAAACAATCGTCGCCTATCTGCGTCAACATCCCACCGCCCGCAGTGCCACGATGAATCGTCACAAATTCCCTGATGTGGTTGCGCCGGCCGATGCGCGTCTCTGACGGTTCGCCTTTGTATTTCAGATCCTGAGCGGGCAGGCCGATCGAAACAAACGGAAAGACGGTTGTTTCATCGCCGACGAAAGTGTGGCCATCGATTACCACATGCGACTCGAGTCGCACACCGTCGCCCAACTCTACGTCGTCGCCAACGATCGAAAAAGGCCCGATGAAGCAACCACTGCCGATGCGGGCCTTGGGGCTCACCACGGCACTGGGATGGACAATGTTAGGTTTGATAGCTACTGACATATGCAAACAGTGAAAGCGCTAAACGGCCGTGCCGCGGTCGGCGATGATGCTCATGATGTCGGCGTCGGCTACTAATTGACCGTCAACCTTTGCCTCGCCACGCATTCGTTGAACGCGCGAACCGATGCGCAAGGCAGTGACCTCCAGCGTCAAAGTGTCTCCAGGCACTACCGGCTTCCGAAAACGAGCTTCCCTGATACCGGTAAACAAAACCAGTTTCGAATCGCGGTCGTCAATTTCCCGTAAGGCTAAAACGGCACCCACCTGTGCCAATGCTTCAATCACCAGCACACCCGGCATGACGGGCGCGCTGGGAAAGTGTCCCTGAAAATATGGCTCGTTGATGCTGACTTGCTTTATGCCGACGATTCTTTGCTTGGGAACCAATTCGATTATTCGATCAACGAGCAGAAATGGATACCGATGCGGCAGGAGTTGCTGGATCGCTTGAGAGTCGAGAATGGTTTCCATAGCGTCTTACAAGATAAGGGCTTAAATCTCGCTCCTTCTTCGAAATAAGAAGACGCGGGACGCGGAACAAAACCGCATCGCCGCGTCTCATTTAACCAGCAATCGAATCGAAGTTACTTCGGCGTATTTGTTACTGCTGCCGTTGCCGGATTCTTGCTGTTGAAGTCGTTGATAAACGCGCGCGTGATATCGAGTGCATCAGCGGCATAGACCAGCGGCACCTGGCTGCCATCGATAATCACGTTGATGTTGTGGGCCTTCGCGTAAACTTCCAGGGCCTTGCCAATATCAACCTGCAACGGCGTGAAGATTTCTTTGCGGCGCCGGTCGTAGGCGGCCTGAGCATCTTCGCCCTTGCGTTGAAACTCCTTCTTCATCTGATCCAACTGATCCTGTTTCGTCTGGATCGTGCTTTGGTCCGCAACCGCCGAGGTCTTGCTAATGTCGTCGGACAGCGACTGAATTCGCTGTTGCAGTCCTTGAAGTTCAGTTTGGCGCGGCTTGAACTCATTGGTCAGATTGCCGACCAGAGTGTTGAATCGGGCGATACCGGTCTTGGGGTCGAGAAATGCGTCTGAATAAATCAGGGCAATCTTGCTCTCAGGTACGGGGGCGTTTGCCTGAGCGGGTGCTGTGGCAGGTCCTGTTGCTGCCGGCCTGGTTTGCGCAAACACAGGTAAAGCGCAGACGGCAAGCATCAGGGCAAACGATGCTAAAAATCGATCTATCTTCATAACTTTCTTGTAATGCTCCTTAAAAAATAAAAGGCGGTCAATCAGGTCACTTAGTTGTTCATACCACAGCAGTGGTTGGCTCTAAGTAATTAAAAGGTGCGCCCCACGCTAAAACGAAAGACCTTCTTCTTCTCGTTGAATACGAAAGGAAATCCGTTGATGAATTGATCCGGTCTGGCTTTGGGATTATACGCAAAAATCAGGCGAAAAGGCACGTTGATAACCGGTACCTGAACGCGCACTTCCATTCCCAGACTTGCCTGGTAGTCGCCGAATTTTGAGAACAAACTTTGCGACAAACGAACGGCCGTGTTTGTCTGTGCCTGTCCACGCAGAAACACCTGCTGGAAACCGAGCGGCAGGCCGGTAGTCGGATCGAATACGCCCTGATCTCTGGCGTTATCGATCTCAGTTTGCGTGACCAGGCGGGTATCACGCAGCACCAAACCCGAAATGCCCGAACTATTGGTAACCAGCGCGAGATCTGTGTTTGCGTTGCAGGCAGCCAGGGTTGACAAGCTTGCGAGCGCGACTCCGCCTGTGTTCGGCTTTGAGCAACGAATGAGCCCCACAGACGACAGGAAAGGTTGGTCGTCGAGAAAATTACTGCTGAAAAACTGATCGTTCTTGGTTCGCAGGTTAAATGCCGTACCGATGTCTGCGAAAGCTGCGAGGCCGACGGTATTGCCGACCACCGGAATACGGTATTCGAAGTTAGCCAACACCTGCGTGTCGGCGCCCACCGGCGTGAACGAAGTGGTCAGTTGCGCAACGTTGGAGCCCGAGAAGCCGGTAAACGTACCGACACTGGCGGCGGAGGCCGGTACGCCGGCAATTACTTCCGGTGTGCCTATCGGGTTGGCCGCAACCACCACATCTTTCGAGGTGATGAAAGTCTCGATTGGAGCCAGCGGTGTGATCGACCGCACGTTGAAGCCGCGAATTGTGAATTCGTCGCCAAGGAAGAAGCGTTCGAAGATGGGTACGCCGTCAACGAAAGCCAGCGAGTTCGCGTTAGCAACTTTGGCGGTGGTCGCGAAACTGCCGACGGTGCCCGCCAGTATGCGGAAACCGAAAACCTCCGGATGCTCCGACTTCTTCCGTCTCATGGGGAAGAACTGGGTGTAGGAAAGCGTCGGCTGATAGGTCCGCACGTCGCCACCTAAACCGGCCAGCGCAAGCTGCACTGACAACTCTCTACCTGAGGTCGGGTCAACGCTCGCATTGCGCGTGTCGTAAGCAAAGCTTCCGCTGATGCGGCTGGTGATGATGTCTGGCTGGCAATAGATAACCGGAATGAACTGCGGGTTCTCGGAGACCGTCGAATCGCCGGTGCCGCAAGTGCTGCCCTGGTTGACCGCCGGGTCCTTCACGCTCGAGGTCGAGAATTGATACGAAGCACCAACGCGGGAAAACTGCGTGAACCGTCGTTTGCGATAAAACTCTGATAGCGGCGCACTGGCGAACACGGTGCCGCCGTATGAAGTGCGCGTGAAGAGGTTTTCTTCACTCACATTCAGGAAGTCGAACTGCGAACCAGACAGTCCTTGCTGCGCCTCGACGTTCTGCGAAAGGAAGGTGCCTTCACCAAAGAACTTCTGCGTGTAACCAAACAGTGAAAAGCCGGCGGTGATCGGGCGGTTCTTAATGTAAGGCTCAGTAAACGAGAACTGCAGATACTTCTGGCGATTGCCCGCGGACAAGTTGAGCGAAAGAATTTCGCCGCGGCCGAGCAGGTTGTTAGTCGAATATTCGAGTCCGAAGAACGAGCCACCGATACCCGACAGGCCGCCATTGAAAGAAATCTGCTGCCGGCCACGTTCGGCTACTTTCAGATTCAGGTCGACAGTCGCTTCTTCTTCGTTTGTCTTGAAGTCTGCGTCTTTATCTTTGTCGATGGGATCGAAGTAACCGAGCTGGTTGAGTTTTATAATCGAGTATTCCCAGGCGGTCTGATTATAAATGTCGCCTTCATTCAGCAGCACTTCCCGGCGCAAGACGTTGTCGCGTGTGAACGTGTTGCCGATGAACTCGAGACGACGGAGCGAAAACTGCTTTCCTTCTTCGATCGTAATTACAAAATCGACGATGCCCTCATCCGGCTTTTGTGGATTGTCTTTGAAAGTCGGCGTCGGTTCAGCGGTGTACTCGATGAAACCCTGCTGGCCGTAATACTTCTTCAAATTCTCGAACAGCGCCTTGCCGATCTTTTCGCCGTTGGCGACGTCTCCCTTGTTTAGTCCGATGACGTTCTTGATCGCGTCTTCGGAAAAAATCGAGGCGCCTTCAATCTTCATTTCACCAATACGATAGATTCGGCCTTCGACGATTGGCACCGTTACCCGCAGACCTTCATCAACGGACGACAGCAGCGGCAGGGGCAGAATCGGCATACCCGTTCGCTTGCGTCCAATGCCTTCAACGCGCGCTTCACCGTGACGCGCTTGCAGGTAACCCTTCGAGCGCATGTAGTTGTCGACGTTACGCAGGTCGAACTCCAGCTTCTCGCGATCGAGTATGTCCTGTCCTTTGAAGCGACTGACCAGCCCCGCTTCTTTGACATACTTCATCGCGCTGCGAAGCTTGCCGTCGCTGAAAACCTGATTGCCTTCGAATTGAATTTCGACTACGCGAACGCGGTCGCCTTCGTTGATTTCAAAGGTCAGTGCCGTGGAGGTAGCGGAAACCTCGTCGCGTCTCTCTTCAACCGTCGCGTTGGGATGACCCTTTGAAGCGAGCAGTTCCTTCAAAACGCGAATCGCGTTCCTGGCCTTAACCGGATCGTAAATACTCTCCTTCGAAATACCGACGCGTCGTTCGCGGAAGGCCTTCAACACGTCCGACTCAGGGACGCTTTTCAATCCTTCAAACTGCAGGTCGCGAATGATGGGTAACTCTTTGACTTCGAATATGACATTGACGCCGCCGCGCGCGCCTTCTTCAGTCAACACACGCGTTGCTGTCTTATCAAAAAATCCGAGCGCCAGGATCGCCTGAAGATCGCGCTGGACCTGTTGTTCGCTGAAGGGGTCGCCGGGACGGGTTTGGACGTAATAAAGGATGTCGTCTTTCCGTAGACGACGATTACCGGTGATGTCTACTGATTCAACGAGGCGTTGATTCTGCGCGCTAGCTGACCGCGGTGCGGAGATGGAATGCAGGAGGACTATTCCGCTCACAAAAATGAGCAAAAACCCGCGATATAAGTGCATAAGCGCCTTTTCCCTCAGATGGTTCTTACTAAACGCAATACTTCGGGGAGTTTAGAAACGGGCTATAAAATTATCGGTAACGAAAAAGGATAAAACCGACCCCTGGGACTTTGGAACGCTTTGATTCCGAAGGGCAACAGTCTCGTTGCCAAAGCCACGCAAAGCTTGTCTAGCAAAGTCGCGCATTATACCGAACGAGCGCGACAAAAGTAAAAAGGCAAAAGGAAAACAGGGTTAATCCAAATAACGCCCGCTCTCACCTTTGCCCCATTTGCTGCTCTCGCTCAAATCCCGGCGATCAAATCCTAGTGAATGAGAAGCGCGTCATCGGGAGACTCGATGCCGATGGGACGATAGTTTAAATCGTCGCCATCAAGAAAAATCTCGATCAATGAAGCGTCGATGAGTTGACCCTGGATCAGCGCTTCAGAGAGGGGATCCTCGACATACTTTTGCAGCGCACGACGCAACGGCCGGGCTCCATAGGAACGGTCGGCACAGGTCTTTTCGACGATCCACTTCTTGGCTTCTTCAGTCAATCTAACTTCGAAACCGTGCCGCAGCATCGTCACGTTAATTTGATCGACCTGGAGCTGGATCACGTCGAGCAGCTCGTCGTTGAGCAGTTCGTCAAAGATGATGATTTCGTCGAGCCGGTTGATGAACTCGGGATTGAACGTTTGACGTACGGCCGACATTACCATCTCTTCCATCTTCTCGCGGGAAGCGTCGTTGTTGCCCTGGAAACCCATCGTGGCTTTTTTCTGAATGAAACGCGCCCCGATGTTTGAAGTCATGATGATGATCGCGTTTTTGAAATCAACGGCATTGCCGAGCGCGTCAGTCAGGATGCCATCTTCAAACACCTGCAATAGAACATTGAAAATGTCAGGATGCGCCTTTTCAATTTCGTCAAACAGCAAAACTGAATACGGCGAACGCTTGATCCGTTCGGTCAACTGGCCGCCTTCTTCGTGGCCGACGTATCCGGGCGGCGAGCCAATCAACTTCGACACCGAATGCTTCTCCATAAACTCCGACATGTCGAAGCGAATCATGGCGCGTTCACTGCCAAACAACACCTGCGCTAACGAACGCGCGACTTCAGTTTTGCCGACGCCGGTCGGACCGAGGAACAGGAATGAACCAACCGGGCGCAACGGATTCTTCAGACCAGCTCGCGATCGGCGAATAGCACGTGCCAGGGCCGAGATGGCCGTGCGCTGCGAAACGACGCGCTCATGCAGCTCGACTTCGATGCGCAGCAGCTTCTGCGTTTCGCCTTCTTTGAGCGAGGTCACCGGAATACCGGTCCAGCGCGCAATCACCTCTTCGATATCGTCGCGTGTTACTTCCTCCGACACGAGTGCGTCATCGGCTCGCTCCCCGATCGCGGAGCTAATGCCCGGCTCCTGCGCCCACTCGTTGAGCTGACTCCAATCGGAAAGATTGCCCTGCTCACGCCGCACGCGCAGTTTCACGCGCGCTCCCGCTTCGTCAATTACGTCAATAGCTTTGTCAGGCAGAAAGCGATCGGGGATGTACCGGTGTGATTGATAGACTGCAGCTTCGAGCGCTTCATCGGTATAGCGAACCTGGTGAAAACTTTCGTAGCGCTCACGAACGCCGTCGAGGATTTCTACCGCCTCTTCTTCAGTTGGCGGCGGCACCTTTACCGCCTGGAAACGTCGCTCCAGTGAACGGTCTTTTTCAATCGACTTGCGAAACTCGCCCGGCGTGGTTGCACCAACACACTGAATTTCCCCGCGCGATAAGGCCGGTTTCAAGATATTTGCGGCATCGAGCGACCCT
>JBKPNP010000102.1:0-6926 GCA_046732775.1 Acidobacteriota bacterium | reverse complement strand
ATCTGACCCACGACGTCTTCATACATCTGCTCAAGAAGATCAGCTCGTTTCGCGGTGACAGTCAATTTACAACCTGGCTGCACCGGCTGACGACGAACCTCGTGCTGATGCACTTTCGCCACAAGGCTATTCAAACAACCCAAAGTCTTAATGACACCGACGCGAAAACATTCCTCACCAAGACGCGCTACTACAACGCGAGCCATTCGCTGGTCGACAAAATTGCGCTCGAAGCCGCACTCGCACAGTTGTCTCCAGGCAGTCGATCGGTTCTGCTGCTGTTCGACATTGAGGGCTACAGTCACGTCGAGATTGCAAGACGGCTGGGTTGTTCGGTCGGCACGTCGAAATCGCAGCTGCATCGCGGCCGGAACCGGGTGAAACGATTCCTCAGCACGGTGGTTAGAGCCTGACCCGCCACGATGAGTGAGCCGTCCACGCTGGGGGCAATATCCCGACAGTCATGGAGGGCTACACTGAGCGCAACTCTTGTGGATCTACACAGCGAGTTCAATCCTCAAGTCATGGTCGGTCTCACCGTTGAGTGGCAATGTAGCCCTCCATAACTGTCGGGCTACTGCCCCGGCGTGAAAGGCTCACTAATACTCGAGTTGAGTGGGCGTCAACCTAAACTGCACGAGGCGACGCGGCACGGGGCAGTAGCCCGACAGTCATGGAGGGCTACGTTGCTACTCAACGATCAGAGAAACACTCCCCCAGGTCGAACGCGCACTCCACTCCCTGTAAGTTTTGACAGTTACTGCCTCCCGAGCGCCTCGCTACGATTCGCCTAATTGCAAGCCCAAAAAATCGAAAGGGCTTTGTTCAGGAGGATCCATGAAGGCGAATCATATGCTCGTGAAATTAAGACTCGCTGTCGTTTGTCTCATCGGAATAGTGCTGCTGTTGCTGCCCGTCCGGTCCTCACTCGGTCAAACCCCGGAGCCGCAGAAACCTGCAGACCAACAGAAACCAACCACCGAAGTTCAACTGCTGAAAGAGCGGTTGCAACAACTCGAGCAAACGGTTGAGCAGCTCAAGTCGCAGATTAGTTCAGTTGAAGATTCGCAGAAGAAGGAATCAACCGTCGTTACCGGCGTGGCTACGGGCGAGAGGATTGCGGCCGCCATGGCTTCCGTTCCAGCCGCGCGAAAGCCGCAGGATGACGGGAACAAAGGCGAGAGCACCTTCGCGATTTATGGCTTTGTGATGCTCGACGCCGGTTATCAATTCAAGCAGGCCGATCCTAATTGGTTCGATACCGTTCGCCCCGTAAAGCTGCCTGCCTTTCGTGATCAATTCGCGCCGAACGGAAACACTTACTTCAGCGTCAGGCAGTCGCGGTTCGGTGCCAAGTCTTCCACACCGACGAAGTACGGCGAACTAACCACAAAGTTTGAATTCGAGCTGTTCGGCACCGGCGCTGACGCGGGGCAAACCACCTTCCGCCTGCGTCACGCTTACGGCGAGTTGGGTCAGTTCGGCGCCGGCCAAACGTGGAGCGTCTTCGTCGATCCGGACGTGTTTCCAAACACCAACGAGTACTGGGGCCCGAACGGAATTGCCTGGTTCCGCAATGTGCAATTTCGCTGGATGCCGATCAAAGGACGGAACTCGCTAACCATCGCGGCAGAGCGTCCCGGCGCCAGTGCCGACCTGGGACGAGCGTCCGATCGCATCGAGCTGCAGGGCGTAAGGCCGAGATTCGCATTTCCTGACTTAACGGCAAACGTGCGCTTCGAGCGAGGGTGGGGACATTTCCAGGCGGCCGGCGTCGTCCGTCATATGAAATGGATCGACACCGTTGACGACAATTTTGATTTGGGGGGCAGCGCCACCGGCGCCGGACTCGGGCTTACCTCCGTCGTGAATTTTGGCGAGAAAGACAAAGGAAAATTCTCGTTTGTTTATGGTCACGGCATTCAGAACTACATGAACGATGCGCCGGTCGATGTCGGCATTGCGCTAACCCACTCGACAAATCCGCGTACGCCAATCAAGGGCGTGGCGCTGCCAATGACGGCCTACATGGCTTACCTCGACCATACATGGAACAAACGGTTCACGAGCTCGATCGGATATTCGATGCTGGACATCTCGAATTCGGAGGGCCAGTTACCCGACGCATTTCGCCGTGGCCATTACGCGTCCGGCAATCTGCTTTTCTATCCCGTGGACAACGTAATGATCGGCTCGGAAGTGATATGGGGCAGGCGAGAGAACTTTCTCGATGGCTTCAGCTCAGAGGACGTCCACGTTCAGTTCTCTTTCAAATACAACTTTTCGAAGGAGTTCAAGTTTTAAACGTGCGCCGATTTGAGACGGCTCACCGACTAACCGCATTGCGTTCTTTAAGTACGGCCGAAGTCGATTCGCGTCATCCCCACCAACACAGGTAACGGGATGACTGGGAAACAATGGGCCGTCGTGCCGGCAGCGCTCAATTAGCCGGCAGGAGGCTTCAGATGAAATCAAAGATGTTGCAACGAGTATCAAGAGTTCTGATTAGCAGCTTTGTGGCGCTGTTATGCGCGGCCCTGGTGTTACCGGAAAGCGCGTCGCTAATCAGACCGCCGGCAGTGCACGCGGCTCCGCTGGAAGACGCGGTGAAAATCCCCGCATCTCAACTGGACTCGCTGGTCGCGCCGATCGCGCTCTATCCAGACAACCTGCTGAGCCAGACACTGGTGGCTTCAACGTATCCGTTGGAAATCATGCAGCTCCATCAATGGCTGCAAAAGAATCCCAAACTAAAAGACAAAGCGTTGACAGACGCAGTCAAGAAGCAACCTTGGGATCCGAGTATTCAAGCGATGGCGGCGTTACCCGATGTTGTGAAGTGGCTGGCTGAAGACGTGCAGTGGACCACTGACCTCGGGAACGCGTTCCTGGCGCAGCAGAGCGACGTGATGGATGCGATCCAGCGCATGCGTGCGAAGGCGCAGGAGAAGGGCTCTCTGCAATCGAACCAGCAACAAACAGTCGAGACTCAAACAGTGGCGAGCAAGCAGGTCATCGTCATCGAACAGGCAAACCCGCAAGTTGTTTACGTACCTTCTTACGACCCGGTTTACGCCTATGGCCCACCGGTTTATCCCTATCCACCAATCTATTACCCACCATATCCCGCCGGAGGCGTCATCGCCGCAAGCGCAATTTCGTTTGGCGTTGGCCTGGCAATTGGAGCCGCGTGGGGCGGTGGCGGTTGGGGTTGGGGCGCTGGCTGGGGCGGCAACGATATCAACGTAAACATGAACAACAATTTCAACCGCAACACCAACATTCAGGGCGGTAACCGGGTGAACAACATTGGCAGCGGCAACAAGTGGCAACACAATGCGGCGCATCGCGGCGGCGCGCCTTACGGCGACCGGGGAACTGCAAACAGGTTTGGCGGCACCACGCGCGGAGACTCGCTCGGGAACCGGCAGCGGGCGGCGCAAAGGGACATCGGCAATCGCGGTGGCATCGGTGATCGTGGCGGCGTTGGCGGCCGCAATGACTTAGGCGGTCGCGGTGGTGTTGGCGGAGCTGGGGGAGTCGGCGGAGCTGGCGGAATTGGCGGCCGTGGCGGAGTCGGGGGAGCCGGTGGTGCCGGTGGTCGCGGCGATATCGGTGGACGTGGTGGCGTTGGTGGGGTTGGCGGAGCTGGTGGTGTCGGCGGTCGCGGTGATGTCGGTGGGCGCGGGGGAGTAGGTGATCGCAGCAGTGTCGGCGGCAATCGCGGCGGTGTGAGTGACCGCAGTTCCGGTCTTTCGGGTCGCAGCGGTTCCGGCGTGAGCGACCGATCAAGTGGTTTGGGATCGAGCAGAGGCGGCGCCGGAGGCGGCGGAGACCGCATTGGCAACCGCAGCGTCGGCAGCAGTGGCGGTGGCGGCGGCCTTGGTGGTGGTAGTCGCGGCGGCGGGTTCGGTGGTGGCTCGGGAGGTTTTAGCGGCGGCAGTGCCCGCGCCAGCAGCAGTCGAGGTTCCTCCAGCATGGGAGGCTTCGGCGGCGGGGGTGGCTCGCGAGGCGGTGGTGGATTCGGCGGCGGCGGTGGCTCACGAGGTGGCGGAGGCTTCGGCGGCGGCGGCGGTGGTGGTGGTCGCGGTGGTGGCGGCGGTGGTCGTGGCGGCGGTGGCGGCGGCAGACGGAGATAGGCGGAGGTAAAAACAATGAGCAAGCAATTGAAGTCGAAAACAGCACAAGCGGAATTTGGTTACCGTGAATACCTCGCACTGAGCGCAGCGCTCTGTCTCTTGCTGGCCTTCGTGGTTTCAGCCAAGGCCCAAACACCCGCTCACCCGCGCACCTTTGCCACTCCACAATCCGCGGCTGATGCGCTGATCGCTGCTGCGGAAAAGTTTGACGAAACCGCGCTAAAAGAAATTCTCGGACCTGATAGCTGGGACGTCGTACACAGCGGGGAACCGGCGGCCGACCGCGAAATTGCCGCGGCGTTCGCGGCCCAAGCTCAAGCGAAGAACAGCATTTCGCTGGCGCCAAGAAATCCGCGGCGCGCTTTTCTTTCCGTGGGCGAAGAGGCCTGGCCCTTTCCCTTGCCGATAGTGAAGGGGCCGGGCGGCTGGGCTTTTGACGCAAAGGCGGGCCGTCAGGAACTACTCCTGCGCCGCATCGGACGCAACGAGTTAGACGCTATTCAAATCGCCCGTGGCTTTGTTGAAGCGCAGCACGAGTATGCGCTGCAGAAACACGATCAGGCAGGCGTCAATCAGTATGCGCAACAGATTATCAGCACGCCCGGTAAACAAGACGGGCTTGCCTGGCAAAACGCGGACGGCACCTGGGGTGGCCCAATCGGTGAAAAAGCTGCTCTGGCGATTGCGAAGGGTTACAGCAAGGGCGAGCCCTACCACGGTTATTTCTTCAAAGTGCTCAAAGGCCAGGGTCCGGCGGCGCCGCTGGGTGAACTCGACTTCGTAGTGAAGGGCGTCATGATTGGCGGATTTGCACTGCTCGCCGCGCCGTCACAGTACCGCAGCACCGGAGTGAAGACCTTCATGGTTAGCCATGACGGCGTCGTCTACGAAAAAGATTTAGGACCTAAGACACTCGAACTCTTCCAATCCATCGATCGGTTCAATCCTGACCGGAGCTGGACCCCGGTAAAGGACGACAACTGAAGCTTAGAGAGACTTGCAACACTCGCGACGTACCGGGTGCTGGTAAGCGTAAACGTTTTTGTAAAAGGAGATCTGAAATGACTAAAAGTAATATCCCCGATGAACCCCACACGGTTCACGAGCCGCGCGATCTCGACGACGATCTGTTGGGTCCGCCGGAAAACGCGCTGGCGACGGAGATTCCTGCCGGCGTGGATCGCCGCAAATTTTTGATTCGCAGCGCGGTGATCGGCGCCGCCGCCGTGATGACGGGGGGCGTTGTCTCCGCACACGAGCGAACTCTGAAAGCCATCAGCGAGTCGCTGAGTTTGCCGGTATTGCCGGTACTGCGTGACTCTCCTGACGTGCCGTTGGACAAGAATCTTAACGTCGTTAAGAAGGGCCAGGGCCCGGTAATGACGGTGATCGACGAGTTCTACAAAGTAGGCCCCGGACCTTCGAGTTCTCACACGATCGGTCCGATGCGCATCACCTATGATTTCTATCAGCGCGCCGCCAAGCTGCCGGAAGAAAAGCTGGCGAAAGCGACAAAGCTTCAGGTCAACCTCTTTGGCAGCTTGAGCGCAACGGGCAAAGGCCACGGCACTGAGCGCGCCGCGCTGGCGGGCCTGGTCGGCAAAGAACCGGCGACTGTCGATCCGCTGTTTCTTGATGGTCTGCGTGACAAACCCGATCAGGTCTTTCCGGTCAAACTCGGCAGCTCCACAATTAATGTCAGCCTCAAAGACGTCATCTACGACGCGACCAAAGGCGACTTTCATCATCCGAACACGATGACAGTAAAGCTGCTCGCCGGTAATGACCTGTTGCTGGAGCAGGAGTACTACTCCGTCGGCGGTGGCTTTATCGAGTGGAAGGGTTATACGCCGCCGAAGAAGAATGCGCCGAAGTATCCCTTCCGGACGATGAAGGAACTCAGGGCCCACGCTGACAATAACAAGATCACGATCGCGCAGGTGATGCTGGCGAACGAGATGTCGATTGCCGGCAGAACAGAAGCGGAAGTATTCGCCTTCATCGACAAGATCATCAATGCGATGACGGCGACCGTTAAGTCCGGGCTTTCCATGTCTGAAGACGACGTGCTGCCTGGCCCAATCAAACTGCATAGCAAGGCGGCGACGGTTTATAAGCGCGCGATGGATGATGCGAATATCGCTGACCGCGGCGTCGCGTTGCTTTCGGCATGTGCGCTGGCTGCCTCGGAAGAGAACGCCAGAGGCCACCTCGTGATCACGGCACCGACGGGCGGATCTGCCGGAGTCATGCCCTCCCTTGTTTACGCTTTGGTTGAAGCTCGCAAACTGCCGGTACAGAAAGTCCGCGAAGGTATGCTCGCCGCGGCCGCGATTGGCTACCTGTGCAAGCATCACGCGACCTTGTCGGCGGCCGAGGGCGGTTGCCAGGCCGAGATCGGTGTTGCCTCGTCAATGGCGGCGGCACTCGTCGCGACCGCTCTCGGCGCCGAATCGCGGGTGGTGGAAAACGCCGCGGAATCGGCGCTCGAACACCACCTGGGCATGACCTGCGATCCGGTTGCCGGTTATGTGCAGGTGCCATGCGTGGAGCGGTGTGCCTTCGGCGCAGTCAAAGCGTGGACGGCGTATGCGATCGCCAGCAACGAGATTGCCTCGCGGCATCGCATCGATCTCGACGCGACGATTCTTGCGCTCGCTGAGACGGCCAGGGACATGAACAGTAAGTACAAGGAGACCAGTGAAGCGGGCCTGGCTTTGTCAGTTGTTCTCTGCTGATACGTACTCAGGCGCGGCTGGGAGCGCAGGCATCTTGGCTGCTGCTTGC
>JBKPNP010000101.1:0-9749 GCA_046732775.1 Acidobacteriota bacterium | reverse complement strand
GAAGAAGCGGAACAAACGGCGCGTGAAAAAGGCGTCAATATTCCTATGATGATTGACTAGTCCTCTCCATTGACAGCTACGATGAAAATAGTAGTCTAGTAATCATGGAGTTGTGTTTCAGCTGTGGAAGACCCGCGACCCATGACGTGGAGGGCCGACCATTTTGTCTGGATTGCACTGAACGGATGTCGCTAATTGCGGAACGGCAGCAACGCCAACAGTATTTCAGGTCTATTCAGGCGAGAACGATGTTGAATTTTGTTCTTCAACAGGCGGAGGGGATGTCCGTTGGCCCGCCAGGATTCTTGGGCCGGATTGCTGTGCCGCAGATGTCGGAAACTGTTAAGAGAGACATTACTTTGAACAATATCACCATTGACCGTAGTACGATCGGGATCCTAAACACGGGATTGATGCAGGAGATTCAACAGATTGATGTCAATATTTCAAAATTGGAGCAGACCAGTCAGACAGAAATTGCTGAAGCGCTGGCTGGGCTGACGCAAGCGATTGCGTCAAGTGGGCAGATTTCTGATAAACAACGAAGCGAGCTGATCCAACAACTAAATGAATTGAGCGATCAAGCTCTTCTCGCTCCTAATCAGCGAAAGACTGGAGTCATTCGAGCAATCGTTGCGGGACTGTCTTCAAGCTTGAATGGAGTAAGTGCCTTGGCGACAATTTGGGCTACCTGGGGAGATACAATTCGAGCTTCATTCGGTTTATGAACAGAGGGAAGATATGTCAGTAACCTTAGACCTCAAGCCGGAAATCGAAGAACGTATTAAGCAGAGAGCCGCGGAAAGAGGGCTGACTGTCGAGGCGTTCATTGAGACGGTGATTGATGCGACAGTAAATAAACAGCCGGGGAAATCCTTTGCCGAAACAGCTAGTACCGAAGAATGGGAGAAAGCGTTCAAGGACTGGATAACTCATTTCCCACCCCACCCTACGTTGTCCGATGAAGCGATCAGTCGCGAAAGTATCTATCGCGAGAGAGAAGACGCTCAATTGTGAGTTGGGCAGTCGACACTAACGTACTGTTGAGAAGTACCGATGTGGGCGATGCCGCCCAGCCGATGGCGGAAGCCGCGGTAAGAGCAATCCGACAAAGCGGCGAGTCGCTTTCAATTTTCCCGCCGAACCTAATTGAGTTTTGGGCTGTTGCGACCAGACCTTTGGCCCACAACGGGCTTGGACTTAGCATTGAGCAAAGCGAAGCACAACTGAGCAACCTGAAAACCCTGTTCACGTTGCCGGATGATACGCCCGAGATCTTTTCGGAATGGGAAAGAATTGTTCTTCAATACAAGGTTGCAGGTAAGCAAGCACATGACGCACGTCTTGTCGCGTCAATGAAGGTGCACAACCTCACGCAATTGTTAACTTTCAACATCAGCGATTTCAAGCGGTTCACGGGCATTACTGCCATCGATCCAACGTCACTCATTCTCGATGGTGGTAAAACAAAATGACTCGATCTCGGCGCGTCTCCTACGCACTTCTTTGCCTCGCGCTTGTTCTTTCACTCGCCGCACCTGGTCGGACAGCTTCAAAGACATCCACGCAGTCTGCGCAGCAAGCGCGAGTTGCGCGTCCCGCTGGTCGTGACAATAACAAACGCGTCGACATTGTTTCTCTTGACAGCAAGTTGGTTGGCGAGACGCTGCCTTACATCGTCGTATTGCCGCTTGAATACGATCAGCGGGCGGCCGTGGCGAAACGTTATCCGGTGCTGTATCTGCTTCACGGATTAGGTGGACACTATAACAACTGGACCGCGAAGACTAAGCTTGCCGACTACGCCGCGCAGTATCAGATGATTATCGTTACGCCCGAGGGCAACGACGGCTGGTACACCGACAGCGCCACGGTCCCGAAAAACAAATACGAAACTTACTTTATTGAAGAGCTCATACCTGACGTGCAGCGACGCTATCGCACAGTCGAAACGCGATCGGCACGCGGGATCGCCGGCCTTTCAATGGGCGGCTATGGCGCGTTGAAGTTTGGCGTCAAATATCCGCAGCAGTTTGTATTCGTTGCTTCGATGAGCGGCGCACTCGACGCCGCCTCGTGGACCGAAGCCGATTTGAAAGGCTTGGCGTTTATTTTCCGCTCGCTGCAATCGGTATACGGCGAACCGAACACCGAGACCCGCGCCGCCAACGACTTGAAAAAACTGTACGGCAGCGTTGCGCCGTCGCAAATTACGTCGTTGCCGTTTGTTTATCTCGATTGCGGAACTGAGGATGTGCTGCTGTCGACCAATCGTAGCTTTGCTGAAGTGCTCCGGGGAAAGAAAATTCCCTACGAGTATCGCGAGCTACCCGGCACACACAATTGGAAATATTGGGATGCGCAGGTGCAGGAAGTCTTGCGAATGGCTAACACACGGTTTACCAGGTGATCGTAACGCAAACTGTTAGTTTGCGTCGGTTTCGATCAAAACTCTAGATCCAGCGACCGCAAACTAACAGTTTGCGTTACGAATTTTTTGAAAGATTCATTCATGACTACACCAGCACACTCCCAAAGCCGTCACGTCTCACGCAAAGCGAGTCTCTTTACCGAATCCGTAATTCGTGAGATGACGCGCGAAGCGCGCAAGCACAAGGCCGTGAATCTATCGCAGGGCTTTCCCGACTTCTCCGCTCCGGACCTCATCAAGCGCGCCGCCATGGAGGCCATCGAAGCCGACATCAATCAGTATGAAATCACCTGGGGCGCGCGCAACTTTCGCGAGGCGATCGCAGAAAAGACGAAGTGGTACCTCGGTCTCGAGGTCGATCCGGAGACGGAACTGACGGTCACTTGCGGTTCAACTGAAGGGATGATCGCGACCATGATGGCGACGGTCGACAGCCAGGAAGAGGTTGTGATCTTCGAACCGTTTTATGAAAACTACGCACCCGATGCGATCCTGTCTGACGCGAAACCTCGCTACGTGCCTTTGCGCGCTCCCGACTGGACTTTCGATCGCGAAGAGTTGCGGGCAGCGTTTAATAACAACACCAAGGCGATCATCGTCTGCAATCCTAACAACCCGACCGGCAAAGTTTTCACGCGCGCGGAACTGGAATTCATCGCTCAGCTTTGTCAGGAGTTCGACGCGCTCTGCTTTACCGACGAAATCTACGAACACATTCTTTACCCACGCGAGTCGGCAGATATTCAACACATCTCGATGGCGCAGATTGAGGGGATGCGCGATCGCACAGTCATCGTCAACTCGATGTCGAAAACGTATAGCGTCACCGGCTGGCGCGTCGGTTACTGCATTGCGCCGCCTGAGATAACCAGCGCGATACGGAAGGTTCACGATTTCCTGACCGTTGGGGCCGCCGCGCCGTTGCAGGCTGCGGGCGTGTCTGCGCTGAAACTGCGGGCTGAATACTACGACAAGCTTCAATCCGAATATCGTGCGCGTCGCGATTTGCTGCTGCCGGTGCTCGAGGGCGCGGGCTTCAAAACGTTTGTGCCCGATGGCGCGTACTACATCATGACCGACATCTCCTCATTCGGTTTCAACGACGACGTTGAGTTTACGCGACACTTGATTCGCGAAATTGGGGTGGCTTGTGTGCCGGGTTCCAGTTTTTATAGCGTGGCTGAGCGCGGCCGGCAGCAGGTAAGATTTTGTTTCTGCAAGAAAGACGAGACGCTGAACAAAGCCGCCGCCAGACTGCAGAAACTACAGGCGCGCGTCTGACGCGTTTCGCATAACACCAGTTTTAAGTCATCATCAGACACCATGCGTCGTGTACCTTCCTTGCGGTTGACTGTTCTCCTGATCTGCTTGCTGGGATCCGTTGCGCCGACCGTTCATGGGCAGCAGATGGCTGATCCGCAGTTCGACCCGAGGGTTCAAAATCCCGCGTACACCAAAAACTTTCCCCGCGTGCTTTTTGATGAAGCACACAACAACGTCGATAACACGCACGGCCGATACAAGCCCTTTGCCGATCTCCTTTTCAACGACGGTTATCACCTGACAGTCAACCGGCAGCCGTTCACCAAAGCGGTCTTGGCGTCGGTTAAAATCCTGGTGATCGTAAACCCGCTCGGCGGTGAGGACGTTGACGAGGAAGGCTCTGACAGCGCTGCGTTCACGACACCGGAAATTCAAGCGTTGACCGAGTGGGTGAAAAGTGGCGGGGCGTTGTTGTTCGTCGTCGATGCGGGACCCTTCGCCTCCGCGGCCGCAGGGTTGGCGACGAGCCTCGGCGTGGAGATGAGCAAGAGCGAACTCAGCAGCGCCGGTGCTGAAGACAAACAGGCGGGCAGTGTGGGGGCGGTGGTTTACTCGCGGGCGAATCATTCTTTGGGCGAGCATTCGATCATGAACGGCCGCAGTGAGACGGAACGTGTGAATCGCGTTATCGTCTTCGGCGGGCAAACACTCAAAGGGCCAAGCGGCAGTGAGCAGTTACTGAAACTCTTCGAGCCGTCTGAAAAGAAAGAATCAGGAAAACCGGATCCACTTGCGGGACGCTCGCAGGCCATTGTCTTTCGGTTGGGCAAAGGGCGTGTGGTAATGATGGGTGACGCCGCCATGCTCACGGCTCAAGTAGGAGGCGCGAACGATAAACCGTTTGGAATGAACCTGCCGGACATAGATAATCGACAGTTGACGCTAAACATCATGCATTGGCTGTCGGGGATATTGAGGTAATCCTCTGTGCAACCTCCGTGTTTCTCCGTGCCTCTGTGGTGGAAAAGCCAACAAACACTCACCACAGAGACACGGAGAAACGCGGAGGCTGCACCGAGAAAAGCAGGAGAAATAAAATGACAAAGTTACTTATCCACTTTCTGTCCCTACTTATCGTTCTATCGATGACGACATCCACTCAAGCGCAAATGAAGTCCGACCCGGTTGGGATCTGGGGCGGTTCGTTGAGAACTGAAGTCGGTGTCAGCCGTGTGGAATTGACCCTCATCCACGACGGCCCGGGCTGGAAGGCGACCATGAAACTGCGCCCACCGCAGGACCAGGAAACTGCGCCGCTGGTTAAAGACCTGAGCGTTAACGATGCCGACATTTCATTCTTCGCTCAGCTACCCCGTTATGCGATCAAGTTCAATGGCAAGTTCGCTGGAGACAAACTCGAGGGCACAGTCGGAGTCTTCGAAGGTGAAACAAAGCTTCGTAGTGGCACCTTTGCGCTAACCTTCGGCGCCACGATGCCCGCTCAACAAGCGCCGACCGGACAGATGGCCGATCCGGATTTCGATGCGCGCGTCGAAAAGCCCGCGTACAAAGCCAACGGCCCTAAAGTGTTGTTTGACGAAGCACACAACAACTTTCACACTGCTAGCGGACGTTACAAGCCGTTCGCGGATTTGATCGGCAACGATGGCTACCAGATCGTTCCAAACAAAGAAAAATTTTCTGCCGATACGTTGAAGGGCTATCAGATTCTGGTTATTTCGAACGCGTTGGGCGCGCCGCAGATGGGTTCACCCGAAGCTTCGAATCCAGCCTTCACCGAAGCCGAGAGTGATGCGGTGCGCGAGTGGGTGCGCGGCGGCGGGTCGTTACTGCTGATTGCCGATCACGCGCCGATGGGCGCGGCGAACCAGATTCTGGCAAAGCGCTTTGAAGTCGACATGAGCAAGATGTTCACTCTCGACCCCCAACATGCGGACCCGGTATCGCAAAGTCCGAGTTTCATTGTGTACAGTCGTGAGAATGGTTTGCTCGGTGATCATCCGATCACGCGCGGACGCAACGAGAGCGAGCGCGTCAACAAGGTCATTGCCTTTACCGGCCAGTCACTGAAAGGTCCGGCTGACAGTTTTGCGTTCATGAAGTTGGCCGACACGGCGAAGGACGCAATGCCGGGACAGAATACGGATCCGGTTTCGGCCGCCGGTCGCGCCCAGGGAATTGCGATGACGCTGGGCAAAGGCCGAGTAATTTTGATGGGTGAAGCGGGAATGCTGTCAGCGCAGGTAGTGATGCCGCAACAAGTGAAGTTTGGCATGAACCGCGCGGGCATCGATAACCGTCAGCTCGCACTCAATATGATGCACTGGCTGTCGAAGCTACTGTAAACAGCAGACAGCACACAGCCGGATCGCAGTGCCCTCTGCTCGCTGCTTTTTGCCTTCTGTCTTCTGCTTTCTGCTACTACTGATTACTGTCTACTGACTGCTGACTACTCCAAATGTGGGACACAAAGCGACAACTTATCTGGCTGGTGGCTGGCTTAGCGTTGGGCACGTTTGTCGCCTACGCAGATGCGCACACAGATGACGGTGAATTCTCACCGCATTTTTTTGTATTCATGGAAGGTCTGGTGCTGGGAATCATTGCGCTGCTGTATTTTCTGTACTCACGAAAGAGTAAACAGTAATCAGCAGACAGCAATCAGCCAGAAAATACCGGCGACCGCACGGGCATTCAAAGACTTACCACGGAGGCACAGAGAACACAGAGGCTGCACAAAGTAATTCGCGTCCAGTGCCTTCTACTTCCTACCGACTACTGACTACTCTTTTCAGTTCGGCTGTTGCGCAGTTTTCGCTCGCACCGTGAGGCCTTCATCGCCTAGAACGAGCAGACTGCGCGCCTCACCAAACGGCGCGCTCGAAGGTACATAGGAAACAACGTAACGGTTTTTTCGCAGCTCATCGCAGATCGCTTTGGCCGCCACGCCCGGTTCCTCAATCGAGAAGATTGCGCCGCCAGTCCCCTCCACTAACTTGTCGATAACCTGCTTCGGCTTCGGCACATCGCGCCGCAGCGCCCCGCGCGTCCGGTCTTGTGCCTGCACTGCGTAAACCGTGATGTCGAGCCGCTGCAAATCGGCGAGGACTTTTTCGAATGAAGTCTTACTGCCGCGATCCAGCCCATCGCTGATGACGACGATTACGTGCTTCTGTCCCGGCGCGGTGTGCAGCGCCTGTTCGACAACCGCCGCCGCTGCGTCGAACAAATGTGGCTGACCCTTCTTGCGGAAAAGTTTTAAGGCAGACTCAATCGATTTCGCATCGTCAGTCCAGTCCGAAACAATTTCAGCTTCTTCGTCATAGCCGACAATCAGAAGTTTATCGCCCTCATAAATTTCGTAGGCAAACTCGCGCGCCGCACGTTCCAGCTTTTCTACGTCCGCGCGAATAGTCAAAGAGTTGTCCACTAACAAAACGATGCGCGCCGGTGAAGGATCGGGCGTAAAGTTTCGGATGGTTTGTTCGACGTTGTTGTCGTAAACGGAGAGTTGTTTGCTGGTAATCGGCGCCGCTGATTTGTCGGCGCGCAACGCCACCACGTTTACCATCACGCCGCCTTCGCCGCTGGTAGAAGGGCGGCGACCCGCCTGGCCCAGGGCGAAGACGCACACCAGGGCTGACAACAGGAGCGACACACCCACGCTTACACGTTTGCGGCCACGCGCTGAAACCATCCACCGCTTAAATTGTTGAAACATCAACTTAACTGAGGCCGGACTTCAATCACCCTTTTTGGAGACTTTAGAGGTGGAAGCCTTCTCGGAAGTTTTCTTAGCCGGGGAGCTCTCTTTAGTTTTCTTGTCAGCCTTGTCGGTCTTCTTGTCGTCGGACGTGGTGCTTGCGCTGGCGGTGTCTTTCTCCGCCTTCTCGGCCGCTCGCCGGCCGTTGCCCGCATAATCGGTCACATACCATCCGGAACCTTTGAATTGGATCGCGGAAGCGGAGACCAGTTTTTCAAGACGTCCGCCACAGACGCGGCACTTCACCGGCGGCTTGTCGTTCATCTTTTGGAACACTTCGAGCTTTGCCTTGCACTTCTTGCATTCGTACTCATAAATCGGCATAGACTCGTTGGCTCCGGTTAACAGGAAAACTTGAAGGGAATTATACGGTCCGTGGAACAGAGGCGCAAAAGGGTAGGAAAGTTTGGAGTTCCAAGTTTCAAGTTTCAAGTTAAGACGGCCATGAGTTTCACCTCCAACAGTCTTAGCCTGGTTCGGACTTGAAACTTGAAACTTGAAACTTTTCCCTTCCTTTGCAAGTTCAGGTGTCGTTGGCTAAGATCGATTCCGAATTACACTCCATGTCAGACGCCGCCAAATCTCTTTCTCTCGAACGAAAGATCAAGATGCAGGAAGCCCGCGAGGGCATCATCAACCGTCTTGCGCTGACGTTGCCGACCACGATCAACCTCGATCGCTTTCTCAACGTCATCGTCTCTGAGCTCGGGCGAATGATGAACGTCGATCGCTGCGACGTGATCCAACTCACTTCGCCAAGCGAGCTGCGCATCAGCCACGAATGGCGCGCCGGCGACGATGTGCCCTCGAGCCTGGGCACTGCCATCCCTTTGGACTTGACTCAACTTTCAGAGCGTTTCAATATCACCAAGCCAATACGGATGGACGACACCGCCGCTCCCGATCTGGATCACAAAGTGCGATTTCTGGCCAAGAGCTTGGGCACACGTTCGCTTTTAGTCGTTCCCGTCACTCTGGGCGCCGACGTGCTCGGTCTGGTCGGTCTGCACATGACGCGCACGCTACGCGAATGGCTTGACGACGAGGTTTCATTTCTTGAATCGATTGCGCGGCAAATTGCGGTGGGCTACCAATACACGCGCCTCTACATCGACAAGGAGCGCGAGGCTGAAACCAAACGTGCGTTACTCGAGATTGCGAATGCCCTGAACGCGCGTTCCGACTTTCGCGATGTATCGTCGCTGGTGTTGGAGCGCGCCATCGCTCTGGTTGGCGCAGACTACTCGGCGCTGGGCGTGCTCGATCCAAAAGGTGGCCGCATCAGTCTCGTCGCTTTTCGGGCCGCGCCACACGCGACGACTGATGGCGTTAAGGGCCTAATCGACGAACACGGTCAATCGCTGGACGTGACCGAGTTCCCTGCTGCGATGGAAGTGCTCGCCGCCGGCAAGACACTGCAACTTCTGGATAAAGACCTGCCGTTCCCGTTCCGTTTGATGTTCAACTCGATCCTCGGCGGCCGCGCAGCCTTAGTGGCGCCGGTTCGCGTTGCCGGTCAGACATTCGGATTTCTTGGTCTCGTTTGGAGCGAGGCGCGACAAGGTTTTCAGGATCATGAGGTCGCGCTCGTTGAAGGCATTGCCGATCAGTGTGGCACCGCGCTCGAACGTGATCAGCTCTCTGCTGAAGTGATGCACCTGCGCAGTGCACTTCACGAGCGCTACGGCGGCGACCGCATCATCGGACAATCGGGAGGCATTCGCCGCGCGATAGAGCTGGCGCTCAGCGTCGCCGACACGCAAACCACAGTGCTGATCCAGGGCGAATCAGGTACCGGGAAAGAACTGCTGGCAAACTTGATTCACTACAATTCCGGACGCGAGGATCAGCCTTACGTAAAACTAAACTGCGGCGCCATTCCCGAAGCGTTGCTCGAATCGGAATTGTTTGGTCACGAAAAAGGCGCGTTCACGGATGCACGCGCGCGGCGTCTCGGCAGGTTTGAAGAAGCCAACCGCGGCACGTTGTTTTTGGACGAAGTCGGCGAAATGAGTTTGTCGGCGCAGGTCCGGCTGTTGCGCGTTTTGCAGGACGGCGAATTCACGCGCGTCGGGGGCAACGAAGTTTTGAAAGTCGATGTGCGCGTGATCGCAGCTTCCAACGTCGATTTGGAACAGGCTACCGAGTCAGGTACGTTCCGACGCGATCTGTTTTATCGTCTGTCAGTTTTCCCGATCGTGCTGCCGCCGTTGCGCGAACGCCCGTACGACATTCATCCCCTCGTCATACACTTCATCGAACATTACAAAC
>JBKPNP010000100.1:0-3292 GCA_046732775.1 Acidobacteriota bacterium | reverse complement strand
GGCGAGTCACTTTCTTACGGCCTGCCGGTGGTTACTACGACCATCGGCGCGGAGGGTTGGGAATTTACCGGCGAGCAGGTTTTGATCGGAGACAGCGCTTCGGACTTCGCGGCAGCGGTCGTTCGACTCTACGAAGATCCGGAGCTGTGGCAAACGCTTTCAGATAAAGGTTTCCGCCACATCGCCGATAACTACACACCTGAAGTCGTCGGCAAGACTATCAACGATTCGTTGCGGGAAAGCGACGAGTAAGGCGCAAAGCGAAACTTTGAAATCAGATCTTTTCCGCTGCGTGATGAAAATCCGGACTTTCCGGATCGACGGGCTGAGATAACATGTTGATCCATTGAGCATCTGTTTTGGTATGAAAGGTATGCACTTCGTACGGCTCGATGATGAAAACGTCGCCTTTGCTAACTGACATCTCGGAATGTTTTCCGGAAACAAGGTCGTCGATGACAATGTCTATTTCACCGGAAATGATAAAGAAGAGCTCGCGCGTTTCCTTGTGGTAATGATTGCCGCGAACCTGGTGCGCCGCAGTTTCGATGAAGTTGACTTCGGCCCATCCGTCCTGAGTGATTCCCCAAAACCCGCCGCGGTCGTCCAGCCTCTTCATGTAGAGAGCACGTTTTTCGGTCATAAACCTCCCGCTGATTTCAACCGTTCAAAACCTTCTGCCACCGAATTGAACTCTATGGCTAACTTGTTCGCGGTCTGTGATACCGACAATGAGGAATCAGGTTGCAGCAACACCTGTGTTTGCTGTTCGGCGGCCCTCACTGGTTTCAGCAATTCGTGATTTAACCCAAACGCTCGCGCGTAAGTTTGAAAGAATTCGAACCGGCTCACTCGCTCGCGACCCGCCGTATGAAATATCCCACTCAGCCGCTCATCGATGATGGTCTGAATCATTTCCCCCAGGTTTTCAACATACGTCGGCGAGTTAAATACGTCAGTAAAGCAATCGACAGCGCGTCCGGCATTTAACTCGTCTGACAACCAACGCAAAAGCGGAGAACGCTTACCGTAAATTCCCGCGCTACGACAGACAGCGACCGCGGGCAATTGCGCACTCGCCAAATTTTCGCCGGCCAATTTGCTTATACCATACGCCGAGGTCGGGTGCGGATGCTCGTCTTCCTGGTAGCGTCCTCGCTGCCCATCAAAAACGAGATCGGTTGACAGGTAGATTAGGTGCGCGCCCAACACACGGCAGGCACGCGCAACATTCTTCGTTCCGATCGCGTTAATCTCATTTGCCTCTTCAGGATGTTCTTCACAAAATCGGACGTTCTTATTTCCCGCGGCGTGTATGACGACGTCGGGCGCGGCCTGCGCGAAACTTGAATGGACTGCGTCCGCATTCCTGACGTCTAGCTCAATCGAATTCGAAAAGCCTGATTTAAAACTGGTGGCAACGACCGACCACCGTCCGCTAAAAAACTCAGCCAGGTTTCGTCCCACAAAACCACTGGCTCCGGTGATGAGTAAGGTTCGCATGCGGAAGTTTAGACAGTCGGATCGATCCAGCGGTCATGCCACAGGCTCACATTCAACAGAGCCCAGAGATGAAAACTCCAATCACGCGCGCCGCGCTGGTGTTCGTCCAGTAATCGCTGGATGAATTTATAGTCAAATAATTCCCGCTTGCTGAGCGACGACTTCATTATTAGCGCGCCCAGTTCTTCGCCGCTTGCACCGCGGAACCACTCGCGAATCGGTGCGCCAAAACCTCGCTTCGGCCGGTATAGCAAATCCGCAGGTAATACTTTTTGCAGCGCGCGTTTTAGTATGTGTTTGCCGCTCGAACCCTTGATTTTTAGTTCCACCGGCAAACTCATCGCGTATTCGACAAGCCGGTGATCCAGGAACGGCACGCGTGCTTCCACCGAGTTTGCCATCGTGATTTTGTCGACTCGCATCAGCAGCAACTCCGGCAGCCGCAGTTTCAATTCCAGATAACTCATACGCGCGGCAAAATCACTTTCAGGTCTGGCGGCGGCAATCCGATCGAGATGTGTTCGCACAGCCTGGTAAGACGAGAGCCCGTCCAGCTGCGCGCTCGCGTCCGCTGACAACAACTGGCGTTTGAAGGCCTCGTCAAACACTATCGCCCCGCCCCAGAAGAGCGGCTCGCCGGCGCCAAAGCGGCGTGCGAGTTCAATCGCCTTTCGTTTTCCGAAGCTTGCTTCCATGAACGGATTCGCCATGGCGAACAGCGATTGCCGCAATGCCCCCGGCAGCTTTTCGGCCTGGCGCCAAAACAAATCGTAGATGCGCAGGTATTTTCTAAACCAATCATAGCCGGCAAAAATCTCGTCGGCGCCTTCGCCCACCTGCACCACGATGGTTCCCGTTTCACGTGCAAGTTTTGACACGTAGTAGAGCGGCACACACACCGGATCCGCGAGCGGTTCATCCTGATGAAAAACCAGGTCGGGCAGGAAGTCGCGCATTTCTTTCTGACCAATGACGACTTCGTGATGGTCGGTCGCGAAGCGCTTCGCGACTGCGCGCGCGCTGTCCAGTTCGTTTAGTTCGTTATCGTCTTTAAAACCGACGGTGTAAGTTCTGACGGGCTGCGACATCAATTCAGACATCAGCGCCACGTTTGCCGACGAATCAACTCCGCCGGAAAGGAAAACGCCGAATGGAACGTCAGACATCATTCGCTTGCGAATCGACTCGCGCAGCAGCCTTAGAATCTCTTCCTGGTGATCTTCGTCGCTCCCCGGCGGCAACCGCTCGGGCAGCGCATCCCAATACTGCTTGCACTCCGTTGTGCCATCGCGTTTGACGACCAACAGGTGGCCCGCCGGCAATTTGCGCACCTCGCGAAAGAGTGTGTTTGGTGCGGGCGTGGTAAGAAATGTCAGGTAATGATAAAGCTGCTGCTCATCAAGTTCCGGGGTTACCGCCGGATGTTGCAGGATTGCCTTGATCTCGGAAGCAAAGATGAAGCGGCCGTCTTTTTGATAATAGTAAAGCGGCTTCACGCCGAGTCGATCTCGCGCCAGCACCAGTTGCTGCCGCTCGGCGTCCCACACGGCGATCGCAAAGTCGCCTTCGATCTCGTTTACAAAATCGAGGCCGCGCTCTTCGTAAAGGTGAAGAATTGTTTCCGTGTCGGTGAGCGAGCGATAGACGTGGCCTTGCTGTTCGAGCCGGTCGCGAATCGTTTGGTGGTTATAAATCTCGCCATTGAAAACTAACCAGACGCGGTCTGTGCAACCGTGCATCGGCTGATTGCCGGCTGGAGAAAGATCGATAATCGACAGCCGTCTGAATC
>JBKPNP010000099.1:0-6124 GCA_046732775.1 Acidobacteriota bacterium | reverse complement strand
GTCAATACTCTCGCGCGTAGCGACGCCTTCGTAAAGCGTAAAGATGGCTTCATTAATCATAGGCATCAGGACGCGGTTGGAAACGAAGCCGGGTGAATCGTTGCAGTCGAGCGCGGTCTTGCCAAACTTCTCCGTTAACTCGCGAACGCGTTCATAAGTCTCGTTGGAAGTGGCAATACCCCGGATCACCTCCACCAGCTTCATAACGGGAACGGGATTCATGAAGTGCATCCCGATAACTTTGTCGGGCCTGGCAGTCGCGGCCCCGAGGCGCGTAATTGAGATCGACGAAGTGTTGGAAGCGAGAATTGCCTGGGCGTCGGTTATGTGATCGAGCGTCTTGAAGATTTCGGTTTTGACGTCGAGGTTTTCGGTAACGGCCTCGATAACAAACGATGCTTGGCTTAACTTCTGAATGTCAGTTGTTGCCTCGATGCGTCCGACGATCTCCTTCTTTTCATCTTCGGTGAGGCGCTGCTTATCAATGTCCCGTTGCAGACTGCGGTTGATTGACTGCACGCCCCGATGCAAAAACTCGTCGGAGACGTCGCGCATGATCACGTTGTAGCCTGAACGCGCGGCGACCTGAGCGATGCCGTTGCCCATCGTTCCCGCGCCAATTACGCCAATAGTTTCAGCCATAATCTGGTAACGCAAACTGTCAGTTTGCGTATTGGTCGATCTAGTAAGACGCAAACTAACAGTTCTGCGTTAAGAAAAGACCTTAGACACGCAGGAATGCCTGTCCTACTTACCGTTCGACCGCCATCGCCACAGCATTACCGCCGCCGAGACAGAGCGAAATGATTCCGCGGTGAGCATCTCTGCGCTTCAATTCGTAAAGCATCGTGGTTAACAGGCGCGAGCCTGACTGCCCAATCGCGTGGCCCAAAGCCACTGCCCCGCCATTCACATTGAGTTTGGCGGGATCGAGGCCGAGTTCGTTGGTGATAGCCACCGCCTGCACCGAGAAAGCTTCGTTCAACTCGATCAGATCAACCTGTTCGAGCGACCAGCCCGCTTTCTTCAGCAACTTCTTGATTGCATCGACAGGCGCCATCATGACTAGCGCTGGTTCAACTCCCGCAGTCGCCTGCGCCACGATGCGTGCCAGCGGTTCCCTGCCGAGTTCTTTAGCTCGTTGACTGGAGGTAACGACCACTGCCGACGCACCGTCGTTTACGCCTGGCGCGTTCCCCGCTGTCACTGTGCCGGCGTCTTTCTTGAACGCGGGCTTCAGCTTGCCGAGTGCTTCAAGCGACGTATCTTCACGAACGGTTTCGTCAGTATCGAAAACAACGGGCGCGCCCTTGCGCGGTGGAATTTCAATCGGAACAATTTCGTCTTTGAAGTAGCCGGCCTTGATAGCCGCCGCCGCTTTACGATGCGAGTTCAGCGCGTACTCATCCTGCTGCTCACGCGTCACAGAATACTTTTCCGATACCACCTCGCCGGTGCAGCCCATGTGGTAATCGTTGAATGCGTCCCACAATCCGTCATTGATCATCGCGTCGAGTAACACGCCATTGCCGAGCCGGTAGCCCTCGCGACCTTTCGGGATCAGGTAAGGCGCGTTAGACATCGACTCCATGCCGCCAGCCACGACGATATCGGTGTCGCCGAGTTGCACACCCTGCGCCGCCATCATCACGGACTTAAGACCGGACCCGCAGACCTTGTTGACCGTCACGGCAGAAACCGCCGGAGGCAGCCCGCCATGCAACGCCGCCTGGCGCGCGGGGTTCTGGCCCAGCCCGGCCTGGATTACGCAGCCCATGATCACTTCATCAACATCTTCCGGATTGAGGCCAGCGCGCTTCACGCTCTCGCGCACCACGATCGCGCCCAGCTCAGTCGCTTTGAAACCTTTCAGTGAACCGAGAAACTTCCCCACCGGAGTTCGCACGGCGCTGATTATTACCGCGTCCTTCGTATCGCTCATTAACACTCCCTGCACATACACAAGTTTGCTGTGCAATTACGATTACAATTTAGTTGTTAGGGTGTCAAGGGATTGCCGATTGTAGATTTCCGATTTCCGAACGACGTCCGAACAAGCAAGCAATCGGCAATCGGCAATCGCAAATCGCCAATCGAAATGTTAGACTCGGCCGTTATTCAACCTTCAATTCATCGTCCCGGTTATTAAACATGCAAGCACTCATTCTTGCGGGTGGCAAGGGTACGCGTCTGCGCCCGTTAACTGTTTACACTCCCAAGCCGATCGTTCCCATTTGCAATCGTCCTTTTCTGCTTTATCAAATCGACACGCTGCGGCGCGCGGGCATTACGGACATCACGCTCTCGCTTTCATATCAGCCGAACAAGATCGAACAATTGCTCGGAGACGGGTCAGACTTTGGCGTGAAGTTAAAGTACACGGTCGAGCCGCAGCCGATGGGCACGGCCGGCGCGTATAAATTCGCCGAAGACTTAATCCGCGAACCGACTATCGTCTTTAACGGCGATATCCTGACCGACCTCGATCTCAAAGCGGTCATACGTGAACACACGGAACACAAGGCGACGGCAACGATCGTGCTGACGCCGGTGGACAACCCGTCAAGCTACGGTTTAGTTGAAACCGGATCCGATGGAAGTATTCGCAGGTTCCTGGAGAAACCGAAGCCCGAAGAAATTACCTGCAATACTATCAACGCCGGCACCTACATTCTCGAACCGAAAGTGCTCGATTTAATTCCGGCCGGCGAGAACCATTCGTTTGAATACGGTTTGTTCCCTGAGCTCCTGAAACGGAATGAAGCCTTCTTCGCGCACATCCCCACGCGCACTTACTGGATCGATATCGGCACGCCAGAACGTTATCTGCAGGTGCATCATGATTTGCTGGCCAATCGAGTCGCGCGCATGCATATCAAGGAACGACGCGGCGATTTTGATTCCGCCACCGCCGCCGAGGTGGATGAAAGTTCGATAATCGGCGACGACTGTCAGATCAAGCCCGGCGCGCAGATCATTAACTCGGTGCTGGGTCAGGGTTGCTTCGTGGAAGAGCGTGCGCGAGTGGAGAACTCAGTGATCTGGCCGCACACGCGCGTAGGCACAGCGGCCGTCGTTGCAAACGCAATCGCTGGGCGAGGTTGTCACATCGGGCGCTCGGCGGTCGTCGGGCCAGGTTCGGTGCTGGGCGATAAGACGTCGCTCACGGATTACACGATTACCGGTGAAGTGAACTTGTAGCTCTCTGTGCAACTTCTGTTTGCTCCGTGTCTCTGTGGTGAATTAGTTCGAGTTATCACAGAGACCAACTAGATCGGTGGGAGGTTTTGAAGTGAATTTTGACAGTTTCCGCGCGTATGACATCCGGGGCGTTTATCCAACTGACCTCGACGAGGACGCCTATTATCGAATCGCGAAAGCGTATACCTACCTCTTCAAACCAACCGAGGTGGTTATCGGCATGGACGCGCGTCTTTCGTCGCCGCCGCTGAAGAAGAGTCTCGTCGCGGGTTTCATCGATGCGGGCGTCAACGTGGTGGACATCGGCGAGATAACGACCGACATGCTTTACTTCGCAGTCGGCCATTACAACTATTCCGGCGGCATCGTTGTTTCCGCTTCCCACAATCCCAAACAGTACAACGGCATGAAGCTGGTGCGAGAGAAGGTTACGGCTATCTCTTCCGACACCGGTCTGTTCGATATTCGCGATGCGCTGAAAGCGAACAAAGACGCCGAGGTTAAGTCCGACACCAAAGGCAAATATGAAACGCGTGACGTGCTGGACGACTACCTGAAACACGTTTTGAGTTTCATTGACCAGTCGGCGATCCGCAAATTTACTTTCGTCGGCAACGCAAACTTCGGTTATGTCTGCCGGCCGGTAAAACGGCTAACGGAAACACTTGGCCTCGATCTGCGCGCTTTGAATTTCGAGCCTGACGGAACATTTCCAAAGGGACCGCCCGATCCGATGCTGCCCGAGAATCGCGGCGAAGTAGAGGCTTTGGTGCGTGAGTCAAAAGCTGAATTCGGAGTCGCCTGGGACGCAGACGCCGACCGAGCGATGTTCTTCACCGAGGCCGGCGAGTTTATCTCAGGTGCTTACATCACGGCCTTGCTGGCGAAGATACTATTGGAAAAACACGGACACGACAACGCCATTATTTTTGACCCGCGCGTAATCTGGCCCACGCAGGAAACGGTGAAGCGTTTGGGCGGCCGGCCCATCATCTCCAAAGGCGGGCACGCGTTCATGAAGGAACGCATGCGCAAGGAGAACGCGCTGTTTGCCGGCGAGATGAGCGGGCATTACTACTTCCGCGACAACTTTTACGCCGACAACGGAGTGATTCCCTTCCTGCTGATTCTTGAGCACCTCGCGGTCAGCGGCCGGCGCTTCTCAGAAGTGATGGCAGAATTTACCGCAGACCATTTCATGTCCGGTGAGTTGAACTTTCACGTTGCAAATGTGCAGCAGGCAATTGCGGCAGTGAAGGAAAAATTTACTGGCAAAGGTGCGGAAGACTTCACCGACGGATATTCACTCGAGACTGATACCTGGCGCTTCAACATCCGGGGTTCAAACACGGAGCCTTTGCTGCGTCTCAACATTGAGGCGCGTGATCAGTCGCAGGTTGAGAAACTCACGCGCGAAATTGAAGAGATAATTGGCAGCAAACCTGCATAACCCTTTGCACGTCGGTTTCTTGTATTCCCTCTCCAGTTGGGAGAGGGCAAGGGTGAGGGCTTAGCTGCTCTCCCTATATGAATCGGTCTGATATCCTTTTCCGATCCACTGTTACCCAGCAACGAATTACATCCTTTTCCAAAGCATATCCCTAGCGGATGTCATACCCGCGGAAACTATCAAAATTCACCTTAAAATCTCGCGATCTAGTCGATACCTTTTTCTGTCTCTGTGAAAACTCTGTGTCCTCCGTGTCTCCGTGGTGGGACCGGTTCGCGAAAACAACCACAGAGTCACGGAGAACACCGAGGTTGCACAGAGGATTACACGTTCACTTCACCGGTAATCGTGTAATCGGTCAGCGACGTCTTATCGCCCGGTACTGAACCTGGTCCCACCAATCCCGAACGCCCGATGTGACAACCGCGCCGGCGATCGCGTTTGCAAGGACGGCCGCTGTACCTGCGCGCGTTTGCAGCGGCGATTACTAAAAATACTTGATTGACTGCTGGACCAAATCGGGCTACCTTTCGCTCGTTTCCCATTCCCCCTCTTAGCCATCACGACACGATCTCTATCTGGAGGTGTGACCATGGGTTTGATCCTTGTGATTATCTTGATTCTTTTGCTGCTGGGTGCGATTCCATCGTGGCCGTACAGCCGGAATTGGGGATACGGGCCAAGCGGAGGTATCGGCCTGATCCTGGTAATCATCATTATCCTGCTGTTGCTGAAAGTAATCTGAGTCTGCCGATTGCAATTGAAGTAGTGCGCGCATGCCTGAACTGCCGGAGGTCGAACATGTTGTGCGTGGACTGCGGCGCGCCGTTCTCGGTCGAACGATTGTTGCGGCCGAGGTTAATTTAGCGCGCACTATTGCGAGCCCGGCGGTTGCCACCTTCAAACGCAAAATTCGCGGTGCACGCATCGATGCCGTCAACCGCCGCGGTAAGTACATTCTGCTCGAACTGAACTCGCAGGACGTCCTGGTTGTTCACCTGAGAATGACCGGCAAGTTTGTGGTACTCAATCCAGAACAACCCTTACCAACTTATCCGCACGTAGTTTTCTATCTAGACGATGAACGCCGCCTCGTGTTTTCCGACATGAGACAGTTCGGACGAATACGTCTGCTGTCGAAGGCGAAAGTTTCAGTGCTGCCGCAGATCGGATCACTGGCGCCGGAACCGTTTACTGAGGACTTTAGCCCCGCCTATCTGTTGGATACCCTGGCAAAATCGAAGCGCAGTCTGAAACAGCTGCTGCTGGATCAGACGAGAATTCTTGGGCTGGGAAATATCTACGCGAGCGAGGCACTGTTCCTCGCGAAGATTAGTCCGTTTAAGGAAGCGCACCGTTTGTCGAAAGCGCGTGCCCTGAAACTGCATCAGGCTATTCGGGATGTACTGGAAGAAGCGATCGCCGCCGGCTCAACGCTGAAAATCAATTTAGCGGACGGTGTTGGTAGCTACT
>JBKPNP010000098.1:0-3307 GCA_046732775.1 Acidobacteriota bacterium | reverse complement strand
CCTCCGGCGCGCGCCACTGCCGCACCGAGTCGTGGTTTCCGCCCGGATGTCCGCCGCTGGGCCACAACCATTGATACGGGCCTTCGCTTCCGACCCAAACATTGTTCGTAGCGTCATAAGTCATCAGCGAGTTGTTTTCATCAACGTAATACCAGTTGTGAAATCCCTGCGTGTTGCCGAAGTCAGTGCTCGCGTTAAATGTTTGCGGCCCGCCGGTGGCGGTCCACGCTTCGACTTCGGTTATCCGGCTGTACCCATCGACCGATGCATGTGTCAGCACTCGAATCTTCGTCGTAGTTACGGGCGTGAAGCTGAACTTACGCCAGATTTTGTTATTGCCGGTGACGCTGCCCCCGGTCACCGTCGCCCAGGCGCTGCCGGTCCAATACTGCACCTCATAACCCGTCAAGCCGTAGGTGCTGAAGGTCATCGTTTCGGTCGGCTCGGACGGACTCGAGTAGCTGTCCTGAATAGTGAAAACATCGACTTCGCCGATGCTCTTTGAGCCGTTGAAGTCAATCTGCAGCCAATCCGGGAAAGTGTTGCCAGGTGCCGCACTATGCCAGCCGCCACCGGTGCCCCAGTTCGTTCCCTTACGATCGCCGTTGTTCGCGCCGGCTGCCGGATAATTCGAGTTGTAAAGAGATGACGCGCTAGCGGTCCCGCCATTCGCTGTTAATGCCACATTCGTGCTTCCGGCCAGATTCCCGCTAATCACCACATTCGTCTGGCTGCCACCGTTATGGTAAAGCCCGGCATCCACTAAGAGCGGATAAGTAGGCGCGAGGGTGCTGGTGTAAACCAGTGTTCCATTCTTGCGGTATTTAACTATGCCGCTTTCAACTGCCACGCGAAATACATCGCTCGTCGTGTACGTACTAACCACCCCGCGGTTTGTTCCTGACTCGAACACGTAGAGATTGCCATCCGAATTCGGCAGCAGCGCAAACTCCATCGTCGTGTAGTCCTGATTCGTATCCGTATGGCTGAGTGCAACCATACCCGTGTAGAGCGAGCTGACGCGGAATTCAACATAACCGTCGCCGGATACGATCGAGCGCGTCGAGGCTGCGCCCGCATTGCCCCAGGCTGTCGTCGCCGTCTTGGTCAAGCTATTTCCCGAAGCTGTCACACCAACCACATTCTTCCACGCCACATTCTCGGTGGCGGTCCCGGACGGAGCTTGTTCGGCTGTAATCAGCAGCTGCCCGTTGCGATAGCCATACTCCTTCTGCGGACTCGACGCACTTGCGTTAGCCTCATACTCGGCCAGTAGTTCGCCGCCGAAACCGTAAACCTGCCACGTTTCAACTCCACCGACTGTTCGTCGCGCACGCTGGCCATCGGCGTTGTAGTCGTAGCTGCCGGCGACATTACTGTTAGCCTGCGTCTCAGACTTCATGCGGTTCGCGCCATCATATGCGCGCAAAGTCGCCGCACCGCTGTAGGTATCCGCCGTTAGATTGCCGGCGTTGTCGTACGTCATCGCGCCCGTTTGTCCCGAAGGCACGCCCAGGCGGTTATTCGCCGTGTTGACGGTAAATTGTTTATTGTTGATCCCTGTTCCCCAGGTGCTCGACGAGTTGATGGTGCGATTGCCATAACGATCGTACTCGTAGTCCTGCTTCCAAATCTCGGTGCTACCTGAAATCTCACGCACCCAATCCAGGCGGTTGAGCGCGTCGTAGCTGTACTGCTGCCACCAGGTGCTGTAATTAGTGATCTGCTGGTTATTCGGAACATCACTGTTCGGTATATAGATGTCCTGCTTCTTCAGGTTGCCGTTATTGTCGGTCATCGGCGCGGTGCTGTTGCTGCCGCCACAACTCCCCCAGCAACCGTCGCTGTAATGATTGATGATCGCGCCACGGTTCCACCAGGTGCTGTCCGTCGGGTGGTAAGTGCCTACGCGTATCTCGGCTGCTTGTCCGCGGCTGTTGTAAATGGTTTTGTTGTATAGGGCCGTATCGGTGCCAAACTTTTCCGTCGTCACGCCACCTAATGGCGAATAGTTAATCTCCGTTGCGTAAGATCGCGCTACACCGCCCAGGTTACCGGTGAAACTGTTGACTCTTCCGGCGCTGTCGTAGGCATAGGTAACGGTGTGGTTTGAAGGATACGTTTGCGAGCTGACGCCGCCCGCGAGGTTGTAACTTTGCAACGTCAGGTAGGCGGAGCCGAAAGCGCCCGCAACATAGAACTGTTGGCTCTGAGATCGTGGCCGGCCCAGAACGTCGAAACTATTGATCGTGGTTCGCGTGCCGCCGGTGCCGCTGGTCTCGCTTTGCCATAAACGGCCTTTGCTATTAGCAATGAGATAATTAACGCCGTCGCGCCAGCCGTCGTAATAACGATTAACCGCCGGCGTGTTGGTCGGATCGTTCGTATAGGTCACGCTCGTATTGCGATTGAGCGCGTCATAGATGTAATGGGCGACGACCCCGCGCGCGTCAGTCTTCTGCGCTAAGTTGCCATTGTCATCATACTGATAAGCGATCGTTCCACTTTCCGGGTTCCAGGCCGACGCTAACCGCTTCAGAGAGTCGTAAACAAAAGTACGCGCCTGCTGCACCGGTTGCTGAGGGTTATTGTCCTGCGTCACCTTAGTGAGGTTATCCAGAACGTCATACTTATAAGTAGTGAGATAATTCAAGCCGTCCGGGTCTTCATATACCTGAGTCAACCTGCCAAGTGCGTCACTCACACTCTTTCTTTTTCTCAACATTTGATCAGTTACAGTGACGGTGTTAGCACTGTAGCTCGAGTTCACGACCGCATTGTCAGGAGTGGTTACGGACACTACTCGCCCATAAATATCTGATTGCGCCGTGGTCCAGAGAACCTGCTCACCGGCCCGAAACGGATTCGAGGTTCGCTGTAAGCGATTGGCCGTATCGTAAGCTTTCTTCACGGTGATGTAGGTGCTTGCCGTTTCATATTGCCTGGTTTCAATTGTCCGTCCCAGGGCATCTGAAACAACTTCCTTCTTGATGAGCCCATCGTTGGCCGTGTTCAGACCGGAAACTACCGTCACAGTCAGACGGGCGTCAGCGTAGTACGTACGGGTGCGCTGCGGTTGTCCATTGGCGTCGAGCAAGGGACTGGTTACCACCCCGGCCCGGCCAAAGGGATCGACTGCCCCGGTTAGCTGATTTGTGTAATCGATCGTCGAGACGTTGCCGTTCGCGTCAGTCTGGCTGGTCACTACGCCCGTGGAAAAATCATAAGCTGTTGTAGTCGTCTGCAGCCCTGAACCATTTTGCGGATCGACTACTACGCGATTAGGGAGCGCCTGCGTGAGGTCGTC
>JBKPNP010000097.1:0-1345 GCA_046732775.1 Acidobacteriota bacterium | reverse complement strand
GCAATCACCGCGGTCATCGGCCTCGGCGTTGGACTAATTCCGGCCCTGCAGGCGTGTCAGGTCGAACTCCAGACTGCCTTGCAGCAGAACTCGCGTCGCACCGTAGGCGGCCATCATTGGATCCGGCGCACGCTGGTAATTGCCGAAGTTTCTCTCGCCCTCGTATTGCTTGTGAGCGCGGGCTTGCTTCTGCGCAGCATGCAACGTCTGTTCGCGATTGACCCCGGATTCACAACTTCGCAGCTTCTCACCATGCAAGTGCAGATCTCCGGGCGGCGTTTCGATGATGAAAAGACTCACCGCTTCTATGCTCAGTCACTCGATGCTGTGCGACACCTTCCCGGCGTCTCAGCTGCAGCGTTCACCAGCCAACTACCGGTGAGCGGAGACCTCGACGACGGCTATGGCGTTCACTTTGAAGCAAACTCGAATGGTGATCCGGCGGCGGACACCGGAGCACTTCGCTATGCGGTGACGCCCGGCTACTTCGAAACGATGGCGATCCCGTTGCGCCGCGGTCGTCTGTTGGATGCGCACGATACAGCGGATGCGCCGCCCGTCGTTTTGATCAGCGAGTCGTTAGCGCAGAGCAAGTTTCAAAATCAAGATCCGATTGGCCAGCGTTTACGCATCGGCGCCACCGACGGGCCGTGGATCACAATCGTCGGTGTGGTTGGAAATGTGAAACAGGCGTCGCTCACGGTTAGCCAAACGGACGCCGTTTACGTAACCACAGAACAGTGGCGTCTCTTCACAGATAGAGCGTTGTGGTTAGTGGTCCGAGCGCCCGGCGATCCAAGTGAGTTGGCCACAAATATCAGGCGGGCGATTTGGTCGGTCGATAAAGACCAACCGATTATTCGCCTCGCCACGATGGATCATCTGCTGGCGGCGTCCGCCGCTGAGCGTCGCTTCGCACTCATCTTATTTGAAGCATTCGGCCTGGTCGCACTGGTGCTGGTCGCTTCCGGCATCTATGGCGTAGTCTCCGCGAGCGTTACCGAGCGCACGCGTGAAATCGGAGTGCGTCTGGCGTTGGGGGCACAAAGGCGAGACGTGCTGGGAATGATTTTGCGTCAAGGTCTGGCGCTCACGCTGACCGGCATAGGCATTGGATTGTTTGCTTCCTGGGCGGTGACACGTTTGCTGACCAGGCTACTCTATGGCGTTAGCGCGACTGATCCGTTCATCTTCGGGGAGGTCGCAGTTCTACTAGTCGTTGTCGCCTTATTAGCGTGTTACCTACCTGCCCGCAGAGCCACAAAGGTTGATCCGTTGGTGGTGCTGCGATACGAGTAGTCAGTTGGGCGAACCACGCAGACTGACTTAGTCGGCGCGTGGAAAC
>JBKPNP010000096.1:0-1002 GCA_046732775.1 Acidobacteriota bacterium | reverse complement strand
TCTTTGAGTTCGACGCGAACGTTGACTGAAGTGAAGTTGAACGTCCCCGTCGATGAGAGCAAGTTTAATAAGCCGCCGGCGCCGCCAACTCCGGCACAAACACCGAAGCCTTGATTAGACTGCCGTCTCCCGCTGGGAGGGTCGGGTGAGGGCTTAGCGACAGGTCAAACTA
Source organism: Acidobacteriota bacterium (assembly GCA_046732775.1). Classification (GTDB taxonomy): domain Bacteria; phylum Acidobacteriota; class Blastocatellia; order Pyrinomonadales; family Pyrinomonadaceae; genus PSRF01. The sequence continues at coordinate 830 of JBKPNP010000096.1, read as the reverse complement.
CTTTTGACATCGCGTGTAAAACGATTCAAATTCTGTGAGTCGTCCTGGACCCTCATCCCAACCCTTCTGCCAAAGCGAGAAGGCGATGCATTCGACACGCGATTTTTCGTTTCGATCGGGTTACGTCGCAATGATTAGTCTGACTTACTCACCGATCTTTCCGAACAGCACGTTCACCCAGTAAAACGCTACCGTGCCGCTGCCGATAACCGCGCAGGTCGCTACCGTGCGCCAGAGAATGTCGGTCCCCGCAAATTTCCAAATTGCCAGCAGAGAGGCGAGCACAGCCACGAGAATGCAAAGGCTGGTAATCCAGAAGGAAACACTTCTAACCAGGGAGGGATTGAGGTAGCCGCGTCGTGACTGGCGTTCTTGAGCTTCGGACAAGTTTACCCCCCGCTTGGTGTCTCCCACGACACGAAAAATTGTATGGCCTGTGGGAATGATTCTAGACAAGAAGTGAGTTAATGAGAAGACCAGCGGCTCGGGTTAAAACCCCCAGTTCGGCCACCGTTCGATCGAACCGTTCAACTAGCGCAATAAAGCTGCTGCTAAAGTCGGATAAACTGCTGCGTTCAAGCAACCTCCTGGCCCAGTAACCCATCTTTGTTCGTTCCTTTCGTGCATCCACGTGATTTCGCATGAAGGAATGGCGCTTGCACCCGACGCGAGTCCGATTTTGATAAGCGGGAGAATTAAATGTTTCGACGAACTCTTACGATGGTGCTAGCGGGGATGATCCTCTTCACAGCATTTGGTATTCAACACGCCGGAGCGCAGGGCGTGAATGATGCGCGTGCGACGGAGAAGATTAAAAACAAAGTTCAAAG
>JBKPNP010000095.1:0-1942 GCA_046732775.1 Acidobacteriota bacterium | reverse complement strand
CTCCTTGCAAGCTAGGGCGAATTCAGTAAACTTCGCCGTGAAATGTCGAAGTCGTTCACCGGCGATCAATTCTGGGCCGAGATGACCGATGTCCAGAAGATTGAGGCTGTCGTCACAGGCCACGCGACACTCAAGCAGATGAGCGAAGGCTTGCTCGATGGTTCGGAAAAATTACGCGCAGTCTGTCGTGAATGCCTGGCTGAGACGAGTCCATCTTTTGAAAACCTGCCCGTCACCATCGACGACACTCAAGCCCACGCTCCCGAGAATCCAGTCTTAACTGCTCCGCCACTCCCGCAAAAAACCACCGAGTCTGACCATGAAGTTTCAAAGCAGCGGTTTGGTTTGCCCGCCGGATTCGAACTGCGTGCGCAAGCATATCGCCGCAGCGTCTTGCTCGAACTAAACATCTATCGCCTGCCTGATGGACAAGAATTCATCGTCACGCTGCCGAAAGGAACGCTCGCCAGCCGCCGGCATCTTTACGCCTTGCTGACTTCCGAGCAGTATCTAAACGGTGCGCGAGGATCGCTCTATGTGCGGAGTGACGGCAAAATTTTTGATTACTCGATCGATACCGGCAACGCTGCGCGTGAGTTGTTCGACACCGGCTACACCATGGCAGACCTTGAACGCACCGGACATTACGCGCCGCCGTTGAAGCAGCGAAGAAAAAAGCGCAGCCCCACGCAGCCGAAAGCCCGCTCTGCCTCTGCAAAAAGTTGAAGAGAAACTGCCGCGTCACGCCGCGATCGGTTATAAATAACGCAAACCGAAGCGCCCTTGAGAACGCGCGGCCGTGCGCTCGATTCGCTAAACACGTTACGGAGAAAAGAATGATTGAAACTGATAACGACAACTCCCCACGTTTTGATCGCAGGCCCTGGGGCACCTTTACCGTGCTCGATGAGGCGGAGGGCTTCAAGGTGAAGCGGATTGAAGTGTTGCCGGGCAAACGCTTGAGTTATCAGAAGCATGCGCAACGTGCCGAACATTGGATGGTGGTGCAGGGAACTGCCAAAGTAACGCTCAATGATTTAGACATTACCGTCCCCGCCGGTGAGGCAATAGATATCGCGGTGGGAGCCGCGCACCGGGTTGAGAATCCTGGCACGGAGACGCTCATCTTTATTGAAGTGCAGCGCGGCGGTTATCTGGGTGAAGACGATATCGTTCGCCTGCAGGATGACTTTGGCCGGGCGGCGCGGGATGAGCAGTGAGCAGGGAGCAGTGGTCAGTGGTCAGTGGGCAGTGGCCAGGTTTTTTGGAGTGCGGTGACCTGTCACCGCTTTTGCTTCGCGGCGACCGGTCGCCGCGGGGGTACGCATCGTCAAACAGCCGAAAGTGATCGAGACGACTTAAATACAGTGACGCATGCCTGATTCTGAAACCTCATCAACAGCGGACATCCTGACGCCAACAACGACTCCGGTCGTCGATCCAGTCACTCCAGTGGACTCACAAAGTTTCTGGAGCGCCATCCGCGAATCGCTGCGCGGCAGTCATCGCGATTACACCACCGGTCCGATTGGACGGTCGATCATCCTGCTTGCGATACCGATGGTGCTCGAGATGTGTATGGAGAGCATCTTCGCCGTGGTAGACATCAAATGGGTTTCCTATCTCGGGCCAGACGCGATGGCCACCGTCGGTCTGACTGAGTCTTTGATGACTCTGGTTTACGCGATTGCCATCGGTCTGAGTATTGGCGCGACAGCGACTGTCGCCCGGCGGATCGGCGAAAAGAATTCTGAAGGCGCCGCGCGTGCGGCCGTGCAGGCAATCGCTTTGGCGTTGATTGTGTCGATCGTCATTGCTCTCATCGGTGCACCGCTCGCCCCAAAACTACTGTCGCTGATGGGCGCTTCTGACGCCGTCATCGCGACGGGTTGGGGTTTCACTACGGTGATGCTCGCCTGCAACGCCTCGGTCGTTTTGCTTT
>JBKPNP010000094.1:0-10212 GCA_046732775.1 Acidobacteriota bacterium | reverse complement strand
GAAGCGCGCCTCACGCCCGAGACGCTGGCAACGCGACGCGCTACGTCACGATATTCCCACATTGGTTGTCCGTCACCGCGGATAATCGTGAGGTGCTCCGTGCCGCGAAGAATTTTGTCGCGCATCTCATCGCGAAAGCCGTTTGCCAATGCGAGTGCGACGATCAGTGCAGCCACTCCAAACGCGATTCCCACGATCGCAATCAACGAAGTGACGCGCGCCAGACGCCGTCGCTGACGCGAGCGAAGGTGACGCATAGCGAGGAAGATTTCGAAGGACATAAAAGAAGGAGACAGAATTCAGGAGTCTGGACGCGGTAGTCGGTAGTCAGTAGTCAGCAGGCAGTAGGCAGAACGAAGAAACGGCGGTCCGCCTTCTGCCGTCTGCCTTCTGCCTTCTGCTTTCTGCTTTCTGCTGACCGCTGACTGCCCACTGCTCAGTGCCTCACGAACTAATCGGCGGACACTTCTTCGTATCTTCCGGACGGTTCTCGGGCAACAACTTTTCAAGGTGTGGGTCGTCCGTCGCACTGGCGTCGCCGCGCGGTCGAATCTCGTAAATCGTCTCGGTCACTTTCCGAAAAGCGAAACGCTGCTGAAGATTCACGATTGCCGGAATCTCGTCACGCTGCCAACTGCAGGGTAGCCACCAGCGTGGATCGGCATCAAGAAAAACGCCGCGATTCTCCTTGAAGTAGCTCTCGATCAAAGGCTCTAGATTATCGCCCGGCCAGCCGCCGCCGGTACCAATCGTTTTCCAGTCACCGGCGCCGATTGCTTTCCAGTAAGTGACGGCAATTGTTTGTGAACCGGAAATCATCACCGCGTCACGCGGAACGTGGACGAGCTGCTGGCGATACTCCTTGCTCATCGCGCGTCGCGCAATGAATTGATGACTCGCCGGCCGAATCATTAGACTGAAAACCACCGCCAACGCCAGCACCGCCGCAACCGAGCTAATGAACGCGAGACGCGTGCTGTGGAAGCGCCGCCCTAAAACACGTATCAGGAAGTTTGCCGAAATAGGCGCTACTGCCGGCAGCCCGGTCAGGAAATAACGCCAGTTCACCGCGGTGCTGTAGTTGAGGAACAGCATCAGGTCAGTTACCAAACCCATCGCGCCCAGCAACAGCAGCGGGGACAACTTCCGCTCACGCCACTCATTCCAGAGCGCAAAGGGCAACGAGACCAAAAGCAGCGGCGCGGTAACGAAAAAGTAAGCGAAGTAAGGACGCAGGTTGTGCAGCGTCACCGGATGGCGCGCGGTTTCCTGCCACATTGATTCGCGCCAGCCGTACCAAACCCAACGGTAATGCTCGTCAGTAACAAACCAAAAGGCAAACCAACCGGTCGCGCAGAAAAGAAAAAGCACGACGGACAACAGCACGGTGAGAATGTCGCGCCGTTTGAATTTCCAGCCGCAAACGAAAGGCGCAACGACCAGCCAGGGCGCGTAGAAGCCAATCGTTTCACGCAGGTTTACGCCCAGTCCTAACAATGCCGCGCCGGCAAGAACGAGCCGGAAGTTTCCTTTTCGCAGACCGCGGTAATGAAGGATTAACGCCAGCCCGAGCAGCAACACTGAAGGAACGTCGGTCATCACCTGGCCGCTATAGAGTACAAAGACCGGCGAGAACACGAGAAACAATGCCGCGAGCGTTGCGGTTTGAATCGACTTCGAAAAATCGCGCGCCAGCACCCAGCAGGCTATGACGGCGAGTGGCGCCTGGGCCACGACCGCATACTTGAAAATCAAATAAGCGTTTTCTGGTTGGACCTTGAAAAGCGAGTGAGCTAATTGGTAGAGACCGTAGTTTCCAAAAATGAAGAGGTTGCGCCCGAGCGCCATCGATGAGGGATAGCCCGCCAGGGACAGGATCGTGTAGTCCATGCCGTCCCAGTCGCCGATAAACGGATCGACAAAGCATAACGCCAACACTAAACCCGCTGCGGCCGGAACGATCCACCACAGCCAGTTGCGCCAGAAAGACAACGACGAATCGTCCGTCTCCGTAAACCTCGGTTTTGATTGGCGCGGAATCTTTTTAGAGTTTCCCGGCGTGTTTGTCGTTGGGTGTGGCTGGTTCAACTAATTGAGTCTCGAGCGCCGGTTCCTGTCGCTTGACCATCTTTACGCGATTGCCCTGCGCATTGTACTCAACTTCATCCATGATGTTGTAGATGAGCAGCACGCCGCGGCCGGAAGACTTGAACAGGTTTGCCGGATCACACGGATCGGGGATCGTTTTTACGTCGAAGCCTTCGCCTTCATCTTCCACCGTGAACGACGCTTCAGTCGGTGAAAGCTCGGCGCCGACGCGCACCAGCTTGGTCGGATCATTTTTGTTGCCGTGTTTGACGGCATTCACAAATGCTTCATCAAGGGCAATGAAAAGATTGGACTTGTCGAGCGCCACCACGCCCATCTTGGCCACGCGCTCCAGCAGGTAAAGCAGCACGCCGTTCATCAACGAGAGATCGCTCGGCAGTTCAAACTCGATTTTCTCGTGCGTATGCGAAAGCAGGGTGGGTTCGTCGACGTAACGCAACTTGTAGGAAAGCGTTTGTTCAACTATCTCGCGCAGCTCCTCTTTGTTATAGGGAAAGCGCAGGTAGTTGGCGGCCACCATTTTAAAGGCCTTGACGATGGTGGGCTGTTCAGACTTTGCGGAAACGCGCGTCACCAGGTGCCGGCGTGGATGCGCGTTTGCCGCATTGCCGTTTGACGGCTCCGAAATCTCGGCTGCCGAGTCTTCGGTCAGATCGCTGATGATTAGATCAAACTCGTCGAGGTCGTCACGACTCAGAGCTTCGTCGCGATCACCAGTGACGACCGCCTCATGGCCCAGGCCGCCAAGTGCGTTTTCGAGGATGGTACGCAGATCATCGTTGTTATCGACGATGAGAATTCTACGTTTCTGCATCTCGCTCCAATCTGCAGTGGTTTCCGAGGAGAGAAGGAAGAGGCTACCCGTTGCCCCACCGCTTCCACATGAGCATTACGATATCCTGGCCTGCGGCGTTCGGAATATATCACTAATTCTGCGGCGACCGAAGACAGACAGCGTTTAACCATGCTTTATCCGTCCCGTTCAGCCGTCGCCGGTCGGCGCAGCGTTCGGTCTTCGGTTAGACTACCCACCCACGAATGGCCAAACCCGGAAAATTTCAAGCAGCCTTTGAATACGCTGTGGCGCGAGCCATTCTGACAGGTCTCGGTGTTTTACCGCGACGCGCCGCGATTGGCGTGGGCCTGCTGGTCGGACAAATCGCTGCGAGAATGCCGGGCAGTTTGCGCCGCACCGGCATCCGAAATCTTGAAATTGCTTTTCCTGACTTGCCGGAAGATAAACGCCTGCGCCTGTTGCGCGGCTGCTTCCTGAGTCTCGGCCGGCTGCTGGGCGAGTTTAGCCAACTTCCTAAGGCGACGCCGGAATCCTTGCGCTCGATCATCGAGTACGACGAGGTCGGGCTGGCCCACTTGCGCGAAGCCGAGCGAAATAAGCGTGGCGTCATCTTTCTGACTGGCCATCTTGGGGTTTGGGAGTTACACAGTTTCGGTTGGTCTGCGCTCGAGTATCCACTCAGCTTTCTCGTCCGTCCGTTGGATAATCCACGCGTGGAGGAAATGATTGAATCGATCAGGACGCGTTTTGGGAATCGCGCGATCGACAAACAAAGTGCAGCGCGGCAGGCGTTGAGAGTGTTGCGGCAGGGCGGCACGCTCGGCATCCTCTCTGACCTGAACACGCAAACACGCGAAGGCGTCTTCGTCCCATTTTTTGGCAAGTTGGCCTGCACCACCGCGGGTATCGCCACCCTCGCTTTGAAGACTGACGCGGTTGTGATTCCAACCTGTGCGGTCTGGAACAAGGAACGGAAGCGCTACTTTTTTCACGGTGATCCGCCGGTAGAGTTAGTCAGAACTGGTGACCATGAGAAAGATATTGAAGTGAACACTGCCCGGTTTGCGGCGGCAGTTGAACGAATGGTGCGACTGTACCCGGATCAGTGGCTCTGGATTCATAAACGTTGGAAGACAAGACCGCCCGGCGAACCGGATCTGTATGCGTGAGAGGGGTAAGATGAAGGATCGGGGGCAAGCCCGCCTTCCCGACCCTGAGATTGTTTGCGCGACTCTGAACCATGCAAGCTTCTGCCGAACAGCAGTTCAAAGGCGCCCGCACTCCGGACGAAACCATCGCGCGCGCATACGAGTTTGCCGACCTTTCGTCTTATTCCACTAAACAACGCTTCCTAATACGCGCCGCGGATCTCATCTTCTTCCTGTTGATTAAAGCGATTGGTCGCACCATTCGCTGGCGCGTCGAAGGCTGGGAAAACTGGGAAGCCGCAAACGCGAACGGACAGTTGCCTATCTATACTTTCTGGCACAATCAAATATTCCTCGGCACCTATTTTTTCCGCGACCGTCGCATCGTGGTAATGACCTCGCGCAGCTTCGACGGTGAGTACATCGCGCGATTCATTCAACGCTTCGGCTACGGAGCAACGCGCGGATCGAGCACCCGCGGAGCCGTGGGCGCGCTGGTCGAAATGACGAGACTGATGCGTGCCGGTTCCCCTGCGGGGTTTACGATGGACGGTCCAAAAGGCCCGCGGCACGTCGCCAAAAACGGTGCGGTGCTGCTGGCAAAGAAAACCGGTCAACCGATTCTGCCGTTTGCGGTGCTTCCGGAACGCTACTGGGAAGCAAAGCGCTCATGGGATCGTCTCCAGATACCGCTGCCGTTTTCGCGTGCGCTTGTGAAGATTGCGCCGCCGATCTATGTCGCTGCTGATATTGATCGCGACGGCATCGAACTGAAACGAGTGGAACTGCAGCAGACGCTGAATGACGTTTCGTTGGCCGGTAACGCAAATTGTTAGTTTGCGTTGTTTTGAGTGGGAGCCACCGCATGCGCAAACTAACAGTTTGCGCTACAGACACCATTTCGGGCAGCGCGTTTTGATTTACCCGCATCCTTAGTTAATCTCTCTTCATACTTTCCCCGCAAAAATTTCCGAGGTGCAAATAATGAAATTCGCGTGCGTGTTGCTGCTTACCTTGCTTGTGTTCGTTGCCACTCCGGCCCAGTCGTTGAAACCTCCTAAAGAGGCAGTGATGGATCGGTTTCTTCGTTACGTAAAAATTGACACCCAGTCGGCAGAGGATCAAACCACGGTCCCCAGCACAAAGAAACAATTCGACCTGGCAAATCTGCTGGCGAAAGAGTTGAAAGAAATTGGCGCGCAGAATGTTCGCGTCAGCGAATTCGGCATCGTCTACGCCACGGTGCCGGGCAATCTCGCTGATAACGCAAGTGTGCCGGTGGTTGGCTTCATCGCGCACATGGACACGTCGCCCGCCGTCTCGGGCGCAAACGTAAATCCGATCATTCACAAAAACTACCAGGGCGGCGACATCGTGTTGCCGAAGGATACGACGCAGGTGATTACAGTGGCCGGCAGTCCGGTTTTAAAGGAGCTGATTGGCGACGACATCATCACCGCCGACGGTACTACGCTGCTTGGCTCCGATGACAAGTCAGGCTGCGCCGAGATCATGACGATGATCGACACGCTGATGCAGAACCCGCAGATCAAACATGGCACCATCGCAATCGCGTTCACGCCGGACGAAGAGGTTGGGGGCGGCATCGAAAAGTTTGACATCAAGGGTTTTGGTGCGAAGTTCGCCTACACCGTTGACGGTGAATCCCTCGGCGAGATCAGCAACGAAACCTGGAGCGCGCGTACCGCGACCGTGACGTTCAAAGGCAAGAGCACGCATCCGGGAACGGCGAAAGGCATTATGGTCAACGCCATGTATGCGGCTGGGGATTACCTGTCGCGGTTTCCCAAAGACATGCTGCCGGAAACCACTGCGGATCGCGTCGGCTTCGTCCACCCGTATGCAGGCGTGATCGACGTTGAGCAGTCTAGTCTGAAAATTCTCCTGCGCGATTTCGACTTGAGCGGTCTCGACGCGAAAGAGAAGCTGCTGCGCGACATGGTTACGCAGACGCAGGCAAAGTTTCCCGAAGTCAAAATTGCGATCGACGTCAAAGAAGACTACAAAAACATGAAGGAAGTGCTGAAGGATTTTCCGCAGCTCACTGACTTCGCGATGGAGGCTTCTCGCCGCGCCGGTCTCAGGCCGTACATCAAACCGATTCGCGGCGGCACTGACGGCGCGCGACTCACGTTCCAGGGTCTGCCAACCCCCAACCTGTTTACCGGCGGCACGAACTTTCACGGCAAGCTCGAGTTTAATTCTCGTGGCGGCCTCGAAAAGACTACGGAGATGTTACTCAACCTGGTACAGCTGTTTGCCGGCAAGAAGTGAGACTCTTTGAAGCGTCCAAGCATCGGGTGGTGAGTCAGTGGGAGTGAGGTCAGTACCACCTGCGGTAGCGGGTGGGTCGATCGAGTAGCACTGACTCAAAAAGGGGTTCAACTCATAATTGTGTTTTCACGAAGTAATTGCATTCTTGCGAGACCTGATTGCTTTTCCATCAACCCACCCGCTACCGCAGGTGGTACTGAGCTCATTATCAAACTGACCACTACCTGTCATTTGCAATAGGCGACTGATATGGCTCGGTAGTGTTAAAATTGGCGCACCACGCAATGAAAGAGAAAGAGCTTCTGTTCAAGAAGCACAACCAACCTGTCGAAGACTTCATTCCGGAAGTACGCGATACTTCGCCTGCAGACCGTCTCAAACAGTTGCAAACAATGTTCGTAAACGCCCATTACCTCAATCAACCAGTTTCGCAACGTGAGATGGAAAAAGCAGAAGTCCGAGCGATATGGTGCCTACTTAAAGAGCGATTCCATGGCTCAAACTGACATGGAAGCTTTTCGCGCCGGCTACGTCGCACTCATCGGCCGGCCCAACGCGGGCAAATCGACGCTGTTAAATCAGCTCGTCGGACAAAAGATCGCTGCCGTCTCTGACAAGCCACAGACCACGCGCTTCAAAATTCAGGGCGTGATCACCAAACCTGAAGGCCAAATTGTTTTGGTAGACACGCCCGGCGTGCACAAGCCCGGCTACGAAATGAATCGCCGCATGATGGCGACGGTGCAGGACGCGCTCATGGGCGTTGACCTTGTATGCTTGATCCGCGACGCTTCGGTTTCTACCGGCAGTGGCGACAAGTTTGTCGTTGAGCTCATCCAGCGTTCGCAGAAACCTGCCCTTCTGTTGCTGAACAAGATCGATAAATTGAAAGACAAGACCGCATTGCTGCCACTGCTCCAGTGGTACCAGGATCAATATGACTGGGCAGAGTCGATTCCCATATCGGCCTTGCGCGGCAAAGTTTCCGACGTCCTGCCGAAGGAAATGATCAAGCACTTGCCTGAGGGCGAACCGCTCTTCGGGGAAGAAGATTTTACCGACCAGTCGGTGCGCACGATGGTTGCCGAAATCATTCGGGAAAAAATTCTGCAGACTACGGCGGAAGAAATTCCCTACGTGACCGCGGTGGTGGTTGAGAAATGGGAAGATGAGCGCGAAGACTTCACACGCATTCACTGCGCCATCTTCGTTGAACGAGATTCACAAAAAAAGATCGTGATTGGAAAAGGCGCGTCGCGTTTGAAGGAGATTGGGATTCAGTCGCGTCAGGACATCGAAAGCATGCTCGGCCACCGCGTGCACCTGGAGTTGTTCGTGAAAGTTGAAAAAGATTGGCGCGATCGCGTCGGCCTGCTCGACGACATGGGAATTAGCTGACCTTTTGTTCCTGTGGCGTATCCATCTCGTCCCAGATCAAGATGTGCTTCGTCTCTTTCAGCAATAACGATCCGACAATAAACGTTATTCCGGCCACGATGATCGGGTAATACAAACCCGCGTAAATGTTGCCGGTACTCGCCACCACGTAAAGTCCAATCAGTGGTAACAATCCCCCAAACACGCCGTTGCCGATGTGATAAGGCAGCGAGAGCGACGTGTACCTGATCCGCGCCGGAAATGCTTCGACGAGATACGCGGCAATCGGACCGTAAACCATCGTTACAAAAATTACCTGAATGAAAACCAGCAGGATCAACTTCCAGGCGACCGAATCGGTCACCAGTTCGGCAAAGCTCGAATACGGCAAGACTTGTTTGGCTGGTTGAAGCGCGCCGTCTATGTACGTCTGCGGTGTGAGGTTGATCGAGCCCGTCACAGCATTCCTTACCGGGGAGGCCGTAACTACGTTCGAGCCTGCGGCACGCTGCATCGCGTGGTAAATCGGCAGGTAAGAAACGGCGGCGAGCAGACAACCGAGCATCATGATTCGTTTGCGGCCGGCGCGATCAGACACCCAGCCAAAGAAAACAAACAACGGCATACCGAGCAAGAGTGCAATAGCGATGATGTAACTGGCAGAAGTGCCGTTTACGTTCAGCACCGTCTGCAGGTAGAACAGCGCGTAGAATTGTCCCGTGTACCATACGACGCCCTGTCCCGCGGTCGCCCCGAAAAGCGAAATCAACACGCGCTTCAGGTTCACCCACTTCGTGAAAGCTTCTTTCAACGGTGCTGCTGACGTCATGCCCGCGCTCTTGATCTGCTGAAAGATTGGCGACTCCTTCATGCGCAAACGAATGTAGAGCGAAATGCCTACCAGTAAGATTGAGATCAGAAACGGTATGCGCCAACCCCACGAGCCAAACGTTTCCTTGCTCATGAAATTCTGCACGATGAGGATCACCGCCAGCGAAACGAACAAACCAAGGGTCGCGGTGATTTGAATGAAACTCGTGTAGAAGCCTCGCTTCGCGTCGGGCACGTGCTCCGCCACATAGACAGCCGCGCCGCCATATTCACCGCCGAGGGCCAGTCCCTGCAAAATACGAAGCGCCAACAGAATGATGGGCGCCGCGATGCCGATGCTCGCGTAGGTTGGCAGGAATCCAATTAACGCGGTCGCTCCACCCATGATTAGCAACGTCACCAGAAACGCGTACTTGCGTCCCACCAGATCGCCAATGCGTCCAAAGAAGAGCGCGCCGAAAGGTCGCACTACAAATCCGACCGCGAACGTGGACAGGTAAGCGATGAGCGCGAGCGTGTTGTTTCCTTTGGGATAGAACAGCGGCGAGATGACGGTGGCCAGACTGCCGAAGATGTAGAAGTCGTACCATTCGATCATCGTGCCAACGGCGGAAGCGGCAATGACCTGCCAGATTTTGTAATCGGAAATCGCGCCGGCGCGCGCCGCGCTGCTGGGAATAGACGACGTCATTTGGGACGCGTATCTTAAACTACTGTCCAACTACGCTCTAACTAAATCTTTGAATCCGAGAAACTACGATTTTTCTTGAGACTGGAAATCAGTTAATTGAGTTCATCGCCTGAACAGCAAACGCCAGCAAAGTGGTACGCGCTCGATCTGACGATCACGGCAGCGGCGCGCGAAGCAGTTGAATACGCGCTCATCGAAGCCGATGCGTTGGGGACAGAAACTGCTGACGCCGAAAACGGCCAACGTCTGCGAGTGACGGCGTATTTCAAAGACGTGCCTGACCGGGAACGCGTACGGGGAGAGCTCGGCGAGGCGTTACGCATCTATGAACTTCCCTCCTCTTCCGTTGAGGAGATGTCGCTGCGCGACGTCGCCGACGCGGACTGGCTAGGTGAATGGAAAAAGAGTTGGCAGCCGGTTGAGATTGGACAGCGTTTCATCGTGGCGCCGCCATGGGCGGAAATCGAAAGCGATAACGGTCGCATTGTGATTCGTATCGAACCGGGCATGGCGTTTGGTACCGGAACCCACGAAACAACGCGGCTGTGTCTGGAAGCAATTGAGAAAGTTTTTACCGGAGCAAGTTTTCTCGACGTCGGCACCGGCACCGGGATTCTCGCGATCGCCGCCGCGAAGCTGGTTCCAGACGCGGTCGTGAACGCCTGCGATACCGACGCCGACGCGATTGAGATCGCGCGCGAGAACGCAATGCTGAACAATGCGAGTCAGATCAATTTTCGCGCCGGCACGATTGACGACCGCACGCCTTCAGCGGATGTGGTTTGTGCAAACCTGACTGCCGACGTGATCCACCCGCTCTTGCCGTCTCTCTTGTCCGTAACTTGCGGTCAGTTAATTCTCTCCGGAATTCTCGAAACGCAGGCGGAAGGCATTGTGGAATCTCTCCGTAAATGTGGCGTCGCCAGTCCCCGCGAGATTCTTCAGGACGGTGAGTGGGTTGCGAT
>JBKPNP010000093.1:0-4979 GCA_046732775.1 Acidobacteriota bacterium | reverse complement strand
TGAAGGCTTTCTCGTTGATGACCGCGCTCATGCCAGGGCCGAAACTCGTCGGGTCACCCATCTGCACTTGCGCTGTGCGCTCGGCAATCTTCGTCAACATTTGATCGTAGACACTGGCATCGATAATGGCGCGCGAACATGCCGAACACTTCTGCCCCTGAAAACCGAAGGCTGACTGCACAATGCCGGTAGCCGCATCGTCGAGGTTCGCATCAGCTGCGACAACAATTGCGTCCTTGCCGCCCATTTCGGCAATCACGCGTTTTATCCAGATCTGCCCCTCGTGGACCTTTGCCGCGCGCTCGTTGATGCGCAGTCCCACTTCCTTCGAACCGGTGAACGCGACAAAACGCGTCTTCGGATGATCGACAATTACGTCGCCCACTTCCGCACCCGAGCCGGTCATGAAATTGACCACGCCCGCCGGCAAGCCAGCCTCTTCCAGTACTTCGAAAAACTTGTACGCGATGGTTGGCGCGTCAGACGACGGCTTCAGCACGACCGTGTTTCCGGTGACAAACGCGGCGCTCGTCATTCCGGCCATGATCGCCAGAGGGAAATTCCAGGGCGGAATCACGGCGACGACGCCAAGCGGAATGTATTCCAAGTGATTCTCTTCGCCGGGTATGTTGACCAGCGGTTGGGCGCCGCCATAACGCAACATCTCACGTCCGTAAAATTCGAGAAAGTCGATCGCCTCAGCAGTGTCGCCGTCAGCCTCAGGCCAGGTCTTCGCCACCTCGTGAATCATCCACGCGGAAAATTCGTGCTTGCGTTCGCGCAGAATTGCGGCAATGCGAAACATGAACTCAGCGCGTTCAGCGGCGCTCGTGTTCTTCCACGACTGAAAAGTTTCATAGGCGGACTCGACAGCTTTGTTAGCTAATTCTTTGTTCGCTTTCTGAAATCGGCCCACCACCTCCGTACGATTCGCGGGGTTGATGCTGTCGAGTTTCGCGTCGGTTGAAATGCGCTCGCCACCGATGACGAGCGGGTACTCGCGACCTAACTCGGTTTTCACTTTGGCCAGCGCGGCGCGCATCGCGGTGGCATTTTCTTCCTTACTAAAATCGGTAAACGGTTCGTTACGAAAATCGTTTAGCATAAGTTTCTCCGGTTGCTTTTAATGATAGTAGCCGAATCCTGGAATAGGTCGGGTCGACACGCGTTAACGGGATTTTCTATATATCATTTCAAATTTCTCATTTGCCCATTAACGCTTACCTTCCTCATTGGCTGGGACTGTGCGAATCATCTGGGAAGATCGTGAATAGCAAATTAGAAATTTGAAATGATACTGGAAATTTCCGTTTCTTTTGACCCGCAATAATCGCTCTCACCGCGGAACCCACTTCCCTGCCTTCTGCAGTTTCTTAATTTTTCGCTTCACGAGTTCGCGTTTGAGCGCACTCATCTTGTCCAGAAACACGATCCCGTCGCAATGGTCAGTCTCGTGCAGCATGCAGCGCGCGGTTAGTTCAGTCTCGTCAATCTCAAACTCGTTTCCGTTGATATCGTGTGCGCGCACCACGGCGCGAAGACTTCGTTCCACTGGAGTAAAAATCCCGGGAAATGAAAGGCAGCCCTCTTCGCCATTCTGCTCGCCTTCAACGTGGATCACGTCCGGATTGACCATCACTACTCGCTGGTCCGGATCCTTGCCACCGGAACAGTCCATCACAAACAAACGCTTCGCGACGCCGACTTGCACCGCAGCCAGGCCGACGCCCGGCGCTGCATACATCGTCTCAAACATGTCGCTCACAAGTTGTTTCAATCCATTACCGAAATCAGTAACCGGATCAGCCGGTGTATCCAGTATCGGATTCGGCCAGGTAACTATTTCCATCAATGCCATCGACTAATTAACTCCAACAACGCCTTCCGACGTGAACAATTTATAGAGGTTTTATTCTAAGATGAACTTAACCGTACAGCTAATACGAACCGGCGCGATGTTTGTCTAACCCTCTGTGTAAGACTCAGTGCCCTCTGTGTCTCCGTGGTAGCTACTAATAGCCTCGCAGCTGCTCACGATAACCTTCGAAGTTTCGTTTCATTTCTCCCAAACTGTCGCCCCCAAATTTTTCGCGCATTGCACCGGCCAACACGAGCGCCATCATCGCTTCGCCTATAACTCCCGCCGCCGGCACGGCCGTAATATCAGAGCGTTCGAAAGCAGCAGACTCTTCCTGCTTGGTGTCGATATCAACCGAGCGCAACGGCCGTCGCAAAGTAGACAACGGCTTCAGGTGGCCACGAATTCTGATTTCCTCACCGTTTGTGATCCCGCCTTCGAGGCCGCCGGCACGGTTCGTCTCACGAATGAACGCGCGCGTCTCGTTGTTGTAAGCAATCTCGTCATGCACTTCAGAACCCGGCAAGCCGCTCGCCTCGCTGCCCGCGCCAATGGAAACCGCTTTCACCGCCGGGATCGACATCACCGCCTGGGCCAGCCGGCCATCGAGTTTCAAATCCCAGGCCGTGTGCGAACCCAAACCCGGCATAACACCTCGGGCAACAACTTCAAATACTCCGCCGAGCGTGTCGCCGGCTTCGCGCTTCGCGTCAATCAGTTGGATCATCTGCTGCTGCACTTGATCGTCCGCGCAATGCAACGGGGCTTCGTCAGCGATCGCGGCAATTTCGTCCCAGGTTTTTTGCAACGGCTCATCGGGAATACCGCCAAGCTGGATGATGTGACTCCGAATCTCCGCGCCAAACGCACCAAGCAACTGCTTCGCTAACGCGCCTGCCGCAACGCGCGCCGCCGTTTCGCGGGCCGAGGCGCGTTCCAACACGTTTCTTAAATCTCGCGAATCAAACTTCTGCCCGCCCGCCAGATCCGCGTGGCCGGGTCGCGGTCGTTTTACTCGTCGCGATTTCTCCGGCGCGATTTCCTGCGGCTCGGTCGACATAACTTCGGTCCAGTTTGCCCAGTCTTTGTTCTCGATAACCAAAGCGACCGGTGAACCAAGCGTGAGGCCGTGACGGACGCCACTGAGAATCTCGACGCTGTCGTGCTCAACCTTCATGCGGCCGCCGCGGCCGTAACCCCACTGCCGGCGTTGTAACTCGTAGTTGATTGCAGCCACGTCAACAGGCATTCCCGCAGGCAGGCCCTCGACGATCGCGACGAGCGCGCGGCCATGTGATTCTCCTGCAGTGGTGAAGCGAAACATAAGAAACGTGAATCGTAAATGCTAAACGCTGAATGGTAAAGGCAGGCTGCTTTGTGCGTTGGCCTGATCTTGGTTTTCTCTTTGCTACCCCTGTGGACCTCTGTGACTCGGTGGTCATGAACGTTACGCAAACACTCACCACGGAGTCACAGAGAACGCGGAGCAGGCACAGAGGATTTCGTTACCTGTTTTCGAAATGAGGACATCAAGGACTCAACAGATCCTCCGAGAAAATATTACCGCGGCCCAGTATGCCGGCAGGATCGAACACACGTTTCAATGCCGCCATCTCGCGCATATGTTCTTCGCTGTAAAATAACGTCAGATAGTCGCGCTTCAGTTTTCCCACGCCGTGCTCCGCCGAAAGCGTTCCGCCAAGCGCTGCTGCACGGTTCAGAAACTGCAAATAGATCGTTCGCGCTTTCGCTCCTTCATCGTCGTCACGCGGCAGGATGTTCACGTGAACATGGTTGTCACCGATGTGGCCGAAGATTGTGTAGCGCAGGTTGCTTGATTGCAGCGTCTCGCGATAGAAGCGCAGCATTTCCGGAAATGCTTCATCCGGCACAGACATGTCGGTCGAAACTTTTCGTTGCTGATGCCGCGCAAACCAATCATTCATCAACACCGGAAGGGCGTGACGAAATTCGCGCAACTTCACCTGATCCGCTTCATTTACAGCGAACCACGAGTCGTCGGCCAGCGCTTCGTGTTCTTCGACGAGCCTTAGCCATTCACGCAGCAACAACTCTTCACTCTCAGGAGTTGTTTCCTGTTCGAAGAAAACTGCAGCGATCGCCTCACGCGGAATCGTTTCGTACTTCTGACGCAGAAAATTGAGAGATTCGACGTCGAAGTATTCCAACGCCCGTGCGTCCAGCAAGCCGCCGTTCTCTTCGGCGGCGTCAGCCGCCTTCCCAAAACGATCGGTCACTTCCAACGCCTTTTCGATCAGCGGCGCCAAGCGTCCGGCACTGCTCTCCACTGCCGCGCGATTCGCGAGTGAAAGTTTCCGCGCCTCTGCGACAAACGAAAGAAGATCTTCATCGCTTTTGAAAAAGACCACACCGCTCAAAAGCCCGACCGGTTTCGGTAACAGCGAGACTTCGACTTCAACCACCACCCCGAGCGTGCCTTCGCTGCCGATAAAAATATCAAGCGCATCCATTCCCGGCGCGACATAGTAGCCGGCGGCATGTTTACGCGTTTGTGGCAGCTGATACGACGGCAATTGAGCTTTCAGCGAACGGCCCGAGCCTAACGGAATTTCTAACTGTCCGGATGCGTCAGCGTTTATCTCACCACGGCGTAGGTCAATTACGTCTCCGCTGCTAAGTGCGATCTTTAGACGCTGCACATAGTTTCTGGTCGGCCCGTACTTGAAAGTGCGCGCGCCCGATGCGTTCGTGCCGACGGTTCCGCCGAGAAAACAGCTTCGTTCAGTCGGGTCCGGCGGGTAGAAAAGGTTCTCCGACTCAACGAAGCGCTGCAGATCGGCGAGTCTTACGCCCGCTTCAGCCACCGCACGTCCGCCGGGATTCTTGTGAGCGACGCTTTTGATCGTGTTGAGTTTGTCGGTGGCGAGCACGATTCCGGAAAACGGAATGCGGCCTCCAACCGTGCCGGTGCCCGCGCCGGAAATGGTGACCGGCGTTTTACTCGCTGAGGCTTCGAATAAAATTGCGGCGACTTCTGCGGCGTTTTCGGGAAACACGACGCGCTCCGCGCGCCCCTCGCGCATGTGACTCGCGTCAGCGAGGTAAGACTGTATCTCGTCAGTATTGGACTTTATTAACA
>JBKPNP010000092.1:0-5087 GCA_046732775.1 Acidobacteriota bacterium | reverse complement strand
CGGCGGCGAGCCAAAGTTGGTGACAGCCTCGCGCGTGCCTCGCTGGTCGAGTAGTTTTGTTATTCCGGCGGTGCCAAAGACAGCGCTCAGGCCGATTCGTAAAAGCAGTATTAATAAATGCATCTAGGGAAGCTGGGGGTTCGAACTATTAGTGACGTCAAGTCCCTTAGTTTAGCCCAAAATGTCCGCGGCAAGTATCGTGCAGGCCGTTATCGTTCTAGAATTGCGGAACTTGCGCAGCAGCGCGACCGTTAGTCGAGTCAGGCCATCGGTTCGGATGCAATTCTATTGGAAGGATGAAAGTCATGTATTGCTCGGCGTGCGGCACACAGATAGCGCCCGGTCTTAGCTATTGCAACCGGTGCGGCATGGGATTGAAGGAACCGGCGAAACCGAAATCGGGAGCGGCCCCGATCATCGCCTTCCTGATGGCGATAACCCTGATTGCCGTGACGGGACTGGGCATCATGTTCGGCGGAGCATTGGCGCTCGCAAAGGAAGCGAATCTCCGCGACGATATCATCGGCGTCTTCATGATGTTTACGTTTCTGATTGTGTTGATAACAGAGATTATGGTCGTCAGGCAGTTATCGCGCTTCATGGGAAATGCCAAGACGCCAAAAATCGTGGAACAACAGCCGCAAGTAAGTGAGTTTCGTACAACACAAACACCCCGTGGTCTTCCGGAAAACTTACCGAGTGTTACGGAGAACACCACGCGTACGCTCGAATACTCCCGCAATGAACCGTTGCGTTAACCAGGCGCTCCAATGACGTGTAGGCAAAGACTTCGATGAAACAACTTTTACTTTTACTGCTCTCGATTTCATTGATAACCGGCTGCCATCGAATTCATGACGAAGTGCGTGGTTCCGGAAATATCCAACAGGAGACCCGCGCGGTCGGCTCGTTCACTTCGATAGCTACGGAAGGCCAGTTTGAGATCACCGTCGTCTGCCAGAAATCCCAGAGCGTGGAGATACAGGGCGACGACAACATCCTGCCGCTCATTAGCACTACGGTTAGCAACAACGTGTTGCACGTGAAGACCACTCGCAGTTACTCCGTCTCTGAGCCGATTAGTGTGAAAATCTCCGTGCCCGATCTCAACGGAATTTCTGCGTCAGGCGCCGGCTCAATCGTAGTCAGCGAAGTTAAGAATGATAAGTTTGAGATTGACGCGAACGGCGCTCCCTCCATCCGCGTTTCCGGAGACACGAAGGCCCTCAGTATTGATGCAAACGGCGCCGGCAAGATCGACACCCACAAACTTCACGCCGGCCGTGTCGAGGTTGACTCGAAAGGGGTAGCGAAAGTTGAGGTCTATGCTACGGAACAACTCGACGCGACCGTGTCAGGACCGTCACACGTGGTCTACCGTGGAGACCCCGTGGTGCACCAAACTATCCATGGGCCGGGCAGCGTCGAAAAGAAAGTAACTGAGGGAAGTTAAGTCTCGATCTGTCCAACGAACTTTAATTTGTCGTTTAATGATGAGTGATCGCGACAAGCTGAAGCTTGTCGAACGCGGCATTTTTCTTGTTGACATTCCACTCCTTACTGAATGACTATTTGTCATCACCGAAAGGAGCTTAGTTTACGAATGACCTACGTCGTTGTTGAGTTGTGTGTTGATTGCAAATATACCGACTGTGCCGCGGTGTGCCCGGTCGAAGCATTTCATGAGTTGCCCGATCGGCTTTATATAAATGCCGACACCTGTATCGACTGCGACGCCTGCGTACCCGAGTGTCCCGTTGAAGCGATCTTTGCTGATAACAACGTGCCGGAAAACTACGCCCACTGGACGCAGATCAATATTGACGAGGCCCCCAACTATCCGGTGATCAGCGCGAAGATTCCGGCTTTGCATGGACCGACCTGTACCGGACCGGAAGAATAATTTTTACGACCAGCTATCTCTAGTGAAGGCGAGCCAAAGGTGGCTCGCTTTTTCACTTCGCCAAGGAGCACCGCGGAGAGACCGGGTCAGCCTGCATTGCACGCCGAATGATATCCACCACTCACCCGGTCGCTACCGCTCCCGGTTCTGAATTCGCCGATCCACGGAACTTTATGCAAGCGTTTCGCGCTCGATTATTTCCATTGGTACAATCGGCGCATGAAAGTTCTCGCATTCATTCTGATCCTCCTCTTTACCTCCACTTCGCTGCCGCAATCCGGACGGCGCGCAAAAGAAATAAAGGTTCCGGTGCCTCCTTCGGATCAGGAAGTTACTGAACCCAAGCCTAAGCCAACGGCCGAGGAACCGCCGCCCGTGACTGCCGAAAAGAACGAAGAATATCGCTGCACGGACGACGGCACGCTCGCGCGGATCCTCGATCCCGATGACATCGGCGAGCTCGTCGTCACCGGTAAAGAAGTCGACACGCGCGCGGTTATTAACTCCAAACCAAAACCTTCGTATACGAAGGAAGCGCGGCGCATGGGCGTACAGGGATTCGTTGTCTTGAGACTGTTGCTGTCGTCTCGCGCGAAGGTCGGGCGCGTCAGAGTTGTAAAGGGACTGCCTGCCGGCTTAACTGAAAACGCGATTCGCGCGGCCTGCAAGATGGAATTCAAACCGGCAATCAAAGGCGGTCAGCCGGTGGCGCAGTGGGTAACTGCTGAGTACGTTTTTCGCCTCGCTGACTCGTCAATTTTCTCCCCCTATCGGTAGCGATTCGCGGCCGAAATTATTGACATTGCAGAACGCGATTTGTAGAGTCCACCTGTAAACGGACCGTCTCTCCACCTACAAAACGGCTTCCTTGTTTCTTGTGCTAACTCCGGCGAACGGAACGTGACGTTGAAGCGAATTATCGCTACTCTCGTTGTCCTCTCCTCCTTAATCGCAGCTCAATCCGCGATCGATTCGGTCTACGCCAAAGAGACCTGGACGAGTGTCCATTCCAAAAACTTTCTGCTCGTCGGTAACGCGGCTGAAAAAGACATCCGCCAGGTGGCGCTGCGGATGGAGCAATTTCGCGAAGTTTTTTCCCTTTTGTTTACCGGCCTCAAAATCGATTCGCCGGTCCCCACCACGGTTATCGTTTTCAGGAATGAAGAGTCGTTCCGCCCTTTTAAGTTGAACGCAACCAACGCCGGTTTCTTTCAACCCGGCCCCGATATTAATTACATCGCTTTACGGCTCGGCAGGGATGCCGGCAGCATCGACGATCCGTACGCAATTATTTTTCACGAGTACACGCATCTGCTGGTACGCGCAACCAGCGGCTCCACCCCGCTCTGGTTCAACGAGGGACTCGCGGAGTACTACAGCAGCTTCAGCATCAGCGACGATCAAAAAGTAATTGTTGGGCGACCGATTGGCAGGCACGTTTACCTGTTACGCGATAGCAAGATGCTCCCGTTGCGGACGCTGTTTCAGGTCGATTCAAAGTCGGCCTATTACAACGAGTCAGAGAAGCAGAGCATTTTCTATGCGGAAGCGTGGGCCTTGATGCATTACCTCGTGCTTGGTAAAGACGGACAGCGCAAGCCGCAGCTCGGAAAGTTTATCGATCTGGTTTCCGCGAACGTCCCCACGGAGGACGCTTTTACACAAGCGTTCGCGACCAGCTTTGAAAACATGGAGAAGGAACTGCGCGCCTATATCCAGCGCGATCGTTATCCGATCATCACCGCGAACTTCGCCAACAAAGTTACTTATGACAATGCGATGCAATCGGCCCTTATTAGTGAGGCTGAAGCACAGGCCTATATGGGGGATCTACTTCTCAAAAGTAATCGCGGTGAAGCTGAGCAGTATCTGCAAAAGGCGTTGGCGCTTGATCCAACTTTAGCGATGGCTCGGGCGTCGCTCGGCTTGTTGCGCCTGAGACAGGGAAAGTCTCTGGAGGCGCGTCAACTCCTTGAACGCGCAGTGGAAACCAGCTCACAAAACTACTTGATTAACTATTACTACGCGTTCACGTTGAGCCGTGAGGGGCACCGCGACGACGAGGCGGTGATGGGGTTTGCTCCGGAGACGGCCAAGAAAATGCGCGACGCGCTTACGCGAGCGATACAGTTGCGTCCGGATTTTCCCGAGTCGTACAACCTGCTGGCGTTTGTAAATCTCGTTACCGACACTGACATAGATGAAACTCTGCAGATGTTGAAACGCGAAATCGCCAAGGCTCAGGGACGCGGCGATACGCTCTTCATGCTGGCGCAGCTTTACATGCGGAAGCAGGACTTCTCAAACGCTTATGGCCTCATCGATCGACTCAGCCGGGACAGCGATCCGGAGTTGAGGCGACGCGCGGATAGCTTACGCCGCCAGGCGGAAGCGATGGAGCGGCAACTGGCAGAGATCCGCGCCATGAAATCCACGCCGTTCCCCGAATCCAATAAACCTTCTAACGCATACGAAACGCGGGATGAAAACGGTCAGGCGGTCATCGTTCATGAAGTGAACCCGGAGGACATTCTGCGTGAGTCCCTCAGAAGGCCCGCCGCTGGTGAAACACAGATTCAGGCGACCCTGGTACGAATTGACTGCGACGCCAAAGGGATTACGTTTGTGGTGAAGGCCGAGGATCGTTTGCGCAAGTTAAGCGTCGACAGTTTTCGCCATATGGAGCTGACCACGTTCACCGAAGATGCCGGACGGCAAATTACCTGTGGCCCACGCCAACCTGAAAACAACGTGGTCGTCTCTTACGTGCCGACGGCAGACCCGCGCTCGAAATCCGAAGGGCTGCTGAAGTCTGTTGAGTTTGTGCCTCCGGACTTTCGCTTGCGACCACAGCCCCGTCCGTAAACTCCTCGCGCCAAAGTTCAACAATTCGCAATACATCGACGTTCCCTTTTTGTGGCATGATAGGTGGCCTGAAAGGACCGCTTTATGATCACTTGCCGCAAGATGACCGCCGCCGACGTTGCTGACGCTTTTGAAATGCTGCGGGTGTTTCTCAGCGAGGATGAACACTATCTCGCCAGCAGTAAGGCCTACGGCGATCGTGGGTTTCAGGGACTGAACGATGCGCTCGACCTGTTTCTTGAACAGCCCGAACTGGGATTCGTTTGGCTCGCTTATGACGAAAACGGAGTCGGCGGAGTGTGTGTAGTCTGTTATGCTA
>JBKPNP010000091.1:0-3227 GCA_046732775.1 Acidobacteriota bacterium | reverse complement strand
AGCAGCGGCGCGTACTCGCGCGTATGGTCGGTGCCGGGAAACGTCGGATCGTTTCCATGGTCGGCGGTAATAATCATCAGGTCGTCATCACGCATCGCAGCTTCAATGTGCGGCAGACTCGAGTCGAAGTGTTCGAGCGCGCCGGCATAACCGGGCGTATCGCGGCGGTGTCCGTAGAGCATGTCGAAGTCGACGAGGTTGGAAAAGATCAGGCCGCGGCTGTCCTGTTGCAACGCATGAATCGTTTGATCGATCGACTGCTGATTGTTCTTGGCGGTCAGGTCTTCCGTCACACCCATCGAATCGTAAATCGAAGCGATCTTGCCGATGCAAACTACGTCAAGGTCTTCATCTTTTAACGCCGGCAGAAGATTCGCGCGCGGCGGTGGCACTGCATAATCGTGACGATTTTCAGTGCGATAAAAGTTCCCCGGCTTCCCTAGAAACGGACGGGCAATTACGCGGCCGACTTTGTGTTCGCCGTCGAGGATGCGCCGCGCGGTTTCGCAAATTTCGTAAAGCCGCTCGAGTGGTATCACTTCTTCATGCGCGGCAATTTGAAAAACGGAATCGGCTGAGGTGTAAACGATTGGCTTCCCGGTGGCCACGTGTTCGGCGCCCAGGTCCTTGATGATTTCGGTTCCGGAAGCCGCAACGTTACCCAAAACTCCGGGCACTCCGGTCTCACTGATGAAGCGATCGAGAATCGCTTTGGGAAAACCATCGGGGTAGGTTGGAAAAGCCTGCTGCAACACGATGCCGGCCATCTCCCAGTGGCCCGTGGTCGTGTCTTTGCCGTTGGACTTCAACGCACAGCGACCGAAAGAACCTTCGGGCTGCTGCAGCGCTGGAAGGTTTTGCAGCGACCGAATGTTGCCGAGGCCGTAGCGCTGCAGGTTCGGCAAGTGAAGCGGGCGCGACTCGAGTATGTGACCCAACGTGTCGGAGCCGGCGTCGCCCCACTCGGGAGCGTCGGGCATGGCGCCGATGCCGGCGCCGTCGAGGACGATTAGAAGAATGCGGTTGAAGTTAGTCATTAGCAGTCAAAAATCATTTTCCATCTGTCATTTCAAATTTCTCATTTGTCATTTGCGAACGCCGCGCGTTGTTTTAAGCGACGCGGTAAATATCCGGCATAGCTCTGTGTTCTCACGGAGAATATCGCCGATCAATTCGCTTCTCAGCAATTGGCTCCGTTCAATAATCTTCAGCCAGATGGATGTCTCGTTAAGTTCCTTGAGAACGATTCGCAGTTTGTGCGTGAAATCAGCGAGACTCTCTGCGCCTCGCGCTTCACCATAATTCGGAGCAGGAGAAGTGCCTGAGCGCAGTATCTGCCGTCCAATGTGTTTACCTGCGGAGGTTCGAGGCAAGCTGGCCGATAACTTGACAATGCGAACCGCAAAATCAATTAACCGCTGCTCCAATTCATTGGCTTGCGATTGAGAGACTGACTTTAATTTATTTTCATTCATGCGTCACCCCTTGCCTTAGCGAAGGGTGATCGCGATGGCTCTTTTTCAGCAGCTCTCACTAACCAGCGGTTTAATCAGCAAATGAGAAATATCAAATGATATATGGAAAATGTTCAGCCCTTCGGAGCAATATATCCCTCTCTGGCGCGCACCTGCGCCTTCGGAGTTCCCTGCAGCTCAACTCGAATAGTTCTGAACTTGCCATCGCGCGCTTTGTCGAGCGGATAGTAACCCAAACTGTATTGCGTGCCGATCTCGGTCGCTACTTGCGCGAACGCTGCACGTGCATCCTGCAAACTGGCGGCGTGAAAATTTCTGCCTCCGCTTCCTTTTGCGAGTGTGTCCATTTCGCGACGGGCCAGATTGTAAAGGTCGCGGCTGATCTGCATTCGCTCAAACTGTCCCATCTGGCAGAAGTCAGGATAGTCCTCCGGGCGCATACGCGGAAAAAACGTCCGCCGATAACGGTCAAGCTGTTTCGCAGACAGCGAAAGCCGCCCGTCGTCCTGGCAGTCGCGGAGCAAACGATCTTCAACGAAGTCTTCCGTGTTGACCTCGATGAAATAAGTGGCCACGCCGCGCTGCGACAATTTCAAGCGCGCGGCTTGAAAATCAGACTCACTTGTGGAATCAACTCCATCCGTCAGCGCCACCACGGCACGTCGCCCGCGCAATTCCTCCTGTGCCGGATCGCGAAACACCTCATCGGCTATTCGGGTGAGCGCATCGTAAAACGGGGTGCCGTTGCTGCTGCCGAGGTGGGCGATTGCGTCGCGCAAAAGTTTTCGGTCGTCAGTCAACGCCGAAAGCACCTGGACCTTGGCCACCGTGTTCTGACCCTGACGCGCGGTGTTGAAGGCCACAATGGAGACGCGATCGCCGGGGCGCAACGCGCTGATGAAGGCATTAGCCGCCTGGCGAATCAGCTCGACGTCTACGCGCGTGGAACCAGACGTATCGAGTAGCAGTGCAATTTCAAATGGGGCTTCGGTAGTCGCGAAGTTTGTGATCTTTTGCTGCCGGCCGTTTTCAAACAGCAGAAAGTTTTCCGCGTGCAGGCCTGTGACCGGCCGTCCGGCGCTATTTGTGACCACAGCGGGAACTGAAACGAGTTGGGTTTCCACGCGCACGACATCGCCCGCATCCACTTCGTCAACCTCAGCAGCTGCAGCCGGCGGCGAAGACTTCGCAGCAGCGGCCGGTGGATCAGTCGTGACGCGTCGCGGTCGCTGTTGTTTCGGTTGCTGGCCTGTTACGGAGACAGACAGCGTTGAGATGAGGGCTATACAAAGGGCGGCGGCGGTTGTTCCAGTGTTCGCAATTCGTGCCGGAGATTTCATTGCTTAAACTCTTCGTTAAGGATACGAATTTTTGGGGAGACAGCCAGCCGGATTGGGGAAACTATAACTGGGGAAAAGCATCACTGTAAAATCTTTTTCAAAAATGTGGAGAGGTCAGTGCCTGCCATTGCCGATTGCCGAATGCCGATTGCCGATTAAAGTTTCCCGGATTGTTAATTCGGCAATCGGCAATTGGCAATTGGCAATGGTGCGCACCTTGACAGCCCAGCGGCCTTCTCTTAGCATGACGATTCGTCAAACACGAATGAGTTCGACGATAGCACTGTTCTTTGATGGTTTTTTCGGGCACGTATGTCAATGGTAGACGGCTTCCCTTACAAGGAAGAGGTTGGGGGTTCGAGTCCCTCCGCGCCCACCATGTCAGGTGTTGGCGCTGGATGTCAGATCTTTG
>JBKPNP010000090.1:0-1236 GCA_046732775.1 Acidobacteriota bacterium | reverse complement strand
AGCCCGGGATTGGTAGCGTTAGGCAAGTCCTTTAGACCCAGCGCCACGATCGTGCGATTCTCGCCCGTCAGTTTTGCCACATCGGCCACCGTGCCGATCGCCACAATTTTTAGGAATGCATTTATCTGAGACTCGCGACTGCGTTCGCGGAATAACGCAGAGACTAGTTTGAAGGCAACACCGACACCCGCCAGCGTTTTATCGGGATAGCCGCAGCCAACCTGGTTAGGATTCAATACGGCAAACGCCGGCGGCACGCCTTCGCCTTCATCCGGCAGATGGTGATCAGTAATGATTACGTCCAGCCCGTTGTCGCGCGCCCAGTAAAGCGGTTCGTGCGCACGAATGCCGCAGTCAACGCTAATCGCCAGCTTGTAGCCATCGGCGACAGCCTTCTCCAGCGCGGCTTGTTGAATGCCGTAACCTTCGGTGAAGCGGTGTGGTACGTGAAAACCCGTCTTCGCGCCCAGCAGATTTAGCGCTCGGAGTAAGACTGCGGTTCCGGTGGTGCCGTCAACGTCGTAATCGCCGTAAACGAGGATTGGCTCCCCCGTGTCGATCGCTTGCAACAAGCGCGGCACCGCGCTCTTCATGCCGAGCATGAGATAAGGATCGTGCAGTTGATCGTAATCTGGTTTAAGAAATGTTTGCGCAGTTGCCGGAGTATCGCAACCGCGTGAGATGAGCAATGCGGCAATTGTCGGGGCGACACCAAGAACGCCGGCCAGCGAAGCAACACGCTGGAGGTCGTGCTCTCGCACAAGCCACCTTTTAGCGCTCATGTGAGGTTCATTATTAACGCGAAGATTTGATACAAAACTTATTCTGCAAACCACCCGTCTTCGGCGAGCAGTTTAACACCAATCCGGCGGCGACCATCAATCGGATCTTTCCAGGCGCCATTAACTTCAGCATCCAGTTCGCGTCCAAACGGAGGGATGAGCTTCACAATGGCGCCCACCGTCATTTCTTTGTCTAACAGAATCGTAGCGCCGGCACGACTGATTTTGATTGCCTGAGCCTGAACTTTAAATTGTTCGCCGGTTGCCGAGGTGCCTTCGACAGTAAGTGCGAACTCGACCGGCACGCGAGGACTTCGCGGACGCTGAGAGGGCGCGGCCCCACGTCGGGGATCTTTTTCATTCATTGATTTTTACCACCTACGGATCTGGACAGTAGCGTGTTAGGCCGGGAGGAGGGGACGCGTCAGTTTACCCGAAGTCCGAAGTTTTTTGA
>JBKPNP010000089.1:0-1990 GCA_046732775.1 Acidobacteriota bacterium | reverse complement strand
TTAGCGCTCCGTTCGTGCAATGCGGCATACGAAGCGGCGAGCGACGCGCGCCTGGATGATGTGGGCGCGAATGAGGCGACAAAATCTACCGCCGCCCCGGCGCCTACAATTCCTTCCTGGTTTTGCGTCCCCGTTTCCACGTTCTCGGGAGCGGCGTCGGGCGCGGGAATTAACTTGGGAAAATCAATCGACTCGAGCAAATCGAGTTTGCCAAACAGGATACCGACGTGCGGTCCGTACGCTTTGTATGATGAAAGCGCCAGGAAATCGCAGTCCAGCGCCTTAACGTCAACGAGTTCGTGCGGCGCGTAGTGCACCGCATCGACAAAGACCAAAGCGCCGACATTTCGTGCGGCCTCGATGGCGCGCGCGACATCATTGATGGTGCCGAGGGCGTTTGAAGCTGCGCCGATGGCCACGAGTTTCGTCTGCGCGCTTAACGATCCCTCAAACGATCCCCAGTCAAGCTGGCCGGTTTCCGGATCCAACTGCACCGTCTTCACCGTCACACCACGTTCGGTTGTAAGTCGCTGCCAGGGTGCGACGTTCGCATGATGATCTAATTCGGTGACCAGGACTTCGTCGCCGGGACCGTACTGCAAGCCAAGCGCTCTCGATAAGTGAAACGTCAGCGTCGTCATGTTGGCGCCGAATGCAATCTCACGAGGCGAAGCGTTCAATAGATCCGCACATGCTGCACGGGCGGCGGCGAGCGCCGCATCGGTCTCTTCACTGGTTGGATAGGCCCAGTGGGTGTTGGCGTTGTGATGATAGAGGTAGTCAGTCATCGCCTCGGCGACCTGCCGCGGCACTTGCGTACCGCCGGGGCCATCGAAATAAGCGACGGGCAAACCATTGTGAATGCGCTCGAGTGCAGGAAAAAACGATCGGATCTCCGCAGTGGTCAGCAATGTGTTGGGCCTCGTTTGAAGGGATCAGGATGAAAAACTTTGAAGCGACAGATTACGCAGGTCAGCCCGACTACAGCAAGCACGCCCGGGAATACGTAACGCAAACTGTTAGTTTGCGTACGCGTTGATGCCACAAACGATCGCAAACTAACAGTTTGCGTTACCAAAGCGCGGACTTAGTTCGCGGCGTTGGATGGGATTTCAATGCGCACGCAAACTAACAGTTTGCGTTACAAGAATTCAACGCGGACGAAAACTAACAGTTTGCGTTACCTGAACCAAAGCACTGTCACTGCTCGGGAGATGCGTTGTCATTCGTTGTTTCTCAACGTCGATGTGCGACCGGCTGATTCATCGTGTTCGAGTTGTGGCGTCCGTCTGCGTGCTCGCCCTTATGCTATCGGCCTGCGCGTCAAACGCCCAGCCGTTGCGGTCGTGGCCAAACCGCCCGGGTGCCCCCGCGTTTCCTAAAACGCTCGGCGTGAACATCCATTTCACCGAACCGCAGCTCGGCGAGTTGAAAGCGCTAACCGCCGCAGGGTTTCGCTGGGTGCGCATGGACTTCGTTTGGCAGGACACTGAAGTCGAAAAAGGGAAGTACGATTTCTCCAGTTACGATCGGCTTCTAAAAGCGCTGGACGAACACCAGCTTCGCCCACTTTTTATTCTGGACTACGCCAACAAACTCTATGACGACGGTCGCGCGCCATCTTCGATTGAAGGGCGCCGTGCCTTTGCTTCTTGGGCGGCGGCTGCGGTCGGACGTTATCGCGGGCGTGGCATTCTTTGGGAAATTTATAACGAACCAAACACCGGCTTTTGGACGCCAGAGCCGCGAGTGGCCGATTACGTGAAGCTGGCGCTAGAAACCAGCAAAGCAATTCGCGACGTTGCTCCGAATGAGCAACTCATCGGACCCGCTGTTTGGGGTTTTGACTTCAGTTTTATTGAAGAGTGCCTGCGCGCGGGGCTATTGGACTACTGGAGCGCGGTATCAGTTCACCCGTACCGGAAAACGGAGCCGGAATCAGTGGTAGATGATTATGATCGCCTGCGCCGCTTGATCGAGAAATACGCTC
>JBKPNP010000088.1:0-1928 GCA_046732775.1 Acidobacteriota bacterium | reverse complement strand
GGCGTTGTTATCGCTTTCGCGTAACGCGTGATGCGGACATTGATATTCGTGAAGACGAAGCGCGCGATTTGTTACGGGCGATTGAGCAGGAATTGCGCAAACGCCGTTTCGGCAGCCCGGTGCGTCTCGAGGTTGACGCAGACATGCCGCAGGAGATGATCTCGTACCTTACCAAGTCGCTGGACCTGGAAAGCGAAGACGTTTACCTGACAGACGGTCCGCTCAATTTGCAGGACTTTCTCGCGTTGTACGACCTGAATCGGCCCGATCTGAAAGACGAACAATTCTGTGCTGCTGCTCCCGAGTGGAGTGACAAACGGCCAATTTTTGACATCCTGAAAGAACGCGACATCCTGCTGCACCACCCGTTCGACTCTTACGACAGCGTCACCAAGTTCATCAATGACGCTGTAGATGATCCGCAGGTAGTCGCCATCAAGATCTGCTTGTATCGCACCGGCCCTGAATCTCCGATTCCACCGGCCTTAATCCGCGCGGCGGAAAAAGGGAAACAGGTGACCGTGCTGATCGAAATCAAGGCGCGCTTCGATGAGGAGCACAACATCGAATGGGCAAGCAAGCTTGATGAGGCCGGCGTACACGTTGTTTACGGATTATTGGGACTGAAAACGCACGGCAAACTCACGTTGGTAGTCCGCAACGAGGAGAGCTCACTTAAGCGCTACGTTCACATCGCATCAGGTAACTACAACCCAACTACGTCGTGCACCTACACGGACGTGGGTCTCTTCACGGCCAATGAAGAAATTGGGGCAGACGCAACGGAACTGTTCAACTATTTGACCGGCTGTTCAAGACAAGCGGAATACCGGAAGTTGCTCGTGGCGCCCGTCAACCTGCGCGAGAAAACCACCGCGCTCATCGATCGCGAGATCGCGCACAGTCAGGCGGGTAAACCGGCGCACATCATCGCGAAGGTCAACCGACTCGCTGACAAACAAATCATCGAGAAGCTTTACGAGGCTTCGCAAGCGGGCGTAAAGATTGATTTGATCGTGCGTGGAATCTGCATGCTGCGTCCCGGCGTTGCGGGACTCTCGGAAAACATTACTGTGCGAAACATCGTCGGCCGGTTCCTGGAACATAGCCGCGCGTTTTACTTTGCCAACGGCGGCGAGGACGAGATTTACATCGGCAGTGCAGACTGGATGTCGCGCAATCTACAACATCGGATTGAGGTGGTCGTGCCCGTGCTCGATCCCGCCTTACGTAGTTATCTTAAGGATGAGCTGTTGTTTGCGTACCTGCGTGACAACGTGAAGGCGAAGGAACTGCAACCGGATGGCTCGTATGCCGAGGTGCCTCGCGCTCCAGGCGAGAAGCCCTTTTCAGCGCAGGACTTTTTTCTTCGCCGGCTGGCAGTCGTTTCCAAGTAGTTTTTCTTTTAAGCGAACACGGAAAAGGGCCGCTCGAATTGAGCAGCCCTTTTGTTTGTGACTTTACGTTCGTTTACCGGGTGGCGTCAGCGCTCGTTACGGTGGCTCCAGTCGCATTATTGCGGGCCTGGAACTGCTGCCAGTAGTCAACGATGAAATCCTTCTGCTTGCCGTGGCCGTTGCTGGTATAGAAGTCATACTTCAGCATCTCGGCGTAAGCCTGGTCGAAGTTCCAGTGGTCGTGATTGAAGCGATAGACCGCGGCCATGATTCCGGTGCGATGGCGGCCACCGGCGCAATGTACGAAAAACTTGCCAGTTGCCGGATCGTTAACCACCTTCAAAAAGGCGTTCACAGTTTCGGCCGTCGGATAGCTCTTGTCGACGATTGGTACATTCACGTATTGCAGGCCCGCTGCTTCAACCGCCGGCTGCTCATACTCGCGCGAGTTATCGGTCAAATCGATAATCGTTTTGATACCTAGCTCCGCAAGCGCTTTGTAGTCTTCTGCCTTGGGGCGCGCGCCGCGAT
>JBKPNP010000087.1:0-1582 GCA_046732775.1 Acidobacteriota bacterium | reverse complement strand
CGGCCAGGAGCCCGGTTACCGTGATCGCCAATATTGTTGATTTCAGCTTCAACATCGAATTTTCATTCCTCCTCATGCTTTGTCAGCGCGCATGGGAGGGAGAGTTAAGAGATGCGCCGCGGCCTAATCAGCAATAACGATGCCAGCAAAAACCTAATCGCTTCAAGTGCTAATCCTTGCAGTTAAGCCGTCATCCCCAAATCGAAATCCGACCGTTTCGAATCTTGCGCACCGTATCGTGCAATCACCAACCGGTTCGTTGTCGTTAACGACGCAGCGTGACGCTCAGTGTGCCGACGTTGCCGCTGCCGTCAAAAGCACGAAGGCTAACGGTGTGCTCACCCGGCGCGAGAGCCGGAAGATCCACAGAATAACGTTCGCGGCCGCTGTCGGCAATGCCGTCGTCTGGAAACACCGGAGTCCAGGGCGACCCGTCGAGGCTGAAGTCTCCCTTGCGAATCTTGCCGGTGGAATCATCGACTTCGAATACTACCCGAGTCCCGCTCGCGGGTGATGTGACGCGCAAAACCGGCGGAGTGTTGTCGATGTCCACCGGCTCACTGAGTCGCTCGCCGGACAGCGACTGCCCCAAAGGATTATCGGGCGCGTCCGAAGCGACGATCTTAATGAGGTAACGGCCGTCCGCGAGGGTAGCGCCGTCAATCGTGTAAAAGTTGTCCCGCAATTTATCTTTCAACAAGCGAAACGTAGTTTCGTTAAGTGGTCGATAATAAATCGCGTACTCGAGCGTATCGCCGTTCCGGTCTTCCGCCTGCCACTGAAACGATCGTGCGCCGCGTTGAAAAAGACGCCGCGGAGCAGTCTGCGCAATGGCGCCGAACAAAGCGGGATCGAGTCCCGATGCTTCGACATTCGGATCCACCTGAAGTTGGGCCATCTGCTGCAGCCCAATGCCGATGGGCAGCGAACTTATCGACAGGATTTCCGGTGCGACGTTGCGCGGCAAATAAGCCACGCTCGCATCTTCCATCCAGGTTTGCCCTGCCACACCCCCGCTGGAACGCAACGTCGCCCGCCACTGCACAAAACGCGCGCGCGGACTCGAGATGGCGCTACCCGTCGGGTCGCGATAGACCGGACTCCAATCGCTCCAGGTTGCGTCGGGTCGCTCGCCATTACCAGTTCGCGTCTGTAACTCAACGTTGCCGCTACCCCGCCACCAGATCCTCCCCCAATTAGCCGTTAACTTCGCATCGCGCACCGGCGATTCATATGAACCCTCCGACATGAGCTCCTGGCCGAAGCGAAACAGTTTTCCCTGATTGCTGGAGGCGGCGTAAATCTCATTGCCACGCGCTACAAACGAAGAGATCTGCGCTTCGGTTGATTGCAATAACAACGTGTCGCGGCCGCTATTGGTAACCGAATAGACGCGGCCCTTCTCGGAAGTGCCAATCAAAACACTGCCCGCTTGTAATCCCGGTGCGATCGCGAAAGCGGTGACGGAGGACGAACTCCAAACAACGTCCGCACCGCCGTCGGGGAGTATGCGGAAAACGGCGCTGCGCGCGTTCGAGAGATCGTTACGGCTGCGCGCTGCTTGTGCCTGTTGTTGGATCGG
>JBKPNP010000086.1:0-3146 GCA_046732775.1 Acidobacteriota bacterium | reverse complement strand
GCGTGCGCTGGGTAACTGAGTACGACATGACGCCGTAAATTCCAGTACACGCGAGGATCAAAGCGACTAAGGCAAACATCGCAATGAGTCCGGTGCGATAGCGCGGCTCGGCCACTGCGCGCTGGAGCCATTCGTCCACTGTTCTCAGCTCAGCCACCGGTTGATTAGGATCGATTCCCTGCACTTCCTTTCGCACCGCAGCGCTGAGGTTCGTCGGGTCTCCTTTTGCCCGCAGAACTACATTCGTTCCGCGTTCATAAACGGGCATGTACATCGCGGGCCTCGGTTCCGACTCCAATTGGCGGTGACGGATGTCGCCGACGATGCCGATGATTTCGAATGCCTGATTCCCGAAGCTCATGACCAGGCGCTTACCGAGCGGATCCTCGTCCGGGAATGTCTGGCGCGCTAACAAGTCGCTGATGATCACGACCTTCGCGCCCTGTCTCACTTCCTGGTCTGTGAAATTCCGGCCACGCAGAAACGGAATCTTGAGAGCGTCGAAGTAATGACGGTTAACGCGCCGGAAGTCGTCGTCGTAGGATTGGTTAGGCGCTGAGAGCGCGCGACCTTCAACGGTGTAAGGCATGTCGTTTGGCTGGCCACTCAGCGGCAGTTCGCTGACGAAGCCAACTTTTTCAACGCCCGGTAAACTCGACAAACGCGTTTCGAGCTCCGAGTAGAAATTCCCAAGCTTGTCGGGTTTGTCGTATTTGTCGCGCGGCAACTCGATGCGCATCGTCAAAACGTTTTGCGATTCGAAACCGGGTTGGACGTCCTGCAGACGAATCAAACTTCGGATCAGCAGGCCGGCGCCGATCAAGAGCACAACCGCCACCGCGCTCTCTAAAACCACGAGGGCACTGCGAGTACGATTTCGGCGCGCCCCTTCCGAACCACCGCGTCCACCTTCTTTCAGTGAGTCGCTCAAATTCACCTTCATGGTGCGAAGCGCGGGGGCGAGTCCAAACAACACGCCGGTGATTAAAGAAATCAATAGCGTGAAGCCAAGGACGGTTGCGTCGATCCTTACGTTAGCTGTCGCCGGAATGCTGCCCGCGCTCATTGACACGAGTAGCTCAACTCCCCACATAGCGAGCAACGCGCCGGCTGCACCGCCGGCGAGCGCCAACAGAACGCTCTCAGTAATCATTTGACGAATGATGCGGAAGCGACCGGCGCCGAGTGCGGTGCGCAAGGCAATTTCTTTTTGTCTGCCGGCCGCGCGGACCAACAGCAGATTCGCGACGTTGGCACAGGCGATCAGGAGAACGAAACCGACGGCGCCAAACAGAATGAACAGAGTCGGCCGCGTGTTGCCAACCACCTGTTCGCGCAACGATACGAGGCGAAGATTCCAGCCGGTGTTTGTATCGGCGTACTGCTGTTCCAGGCGTTGCGCAACCACGTCGAGGTCCGCCTGCGCCTGGGCGATAGTCACTCCGGGTTTTAGTTTTCCTATCGGCCGCAGGAAGTGAGCCTTTCGTTGCTTCATTCCGGGCGAGCTATCGAAATTAAGCGGGGTCCAAATTTCAGCAACCTGCGGGAGGCTGAACGACGCCGGCATTACGCCGATTACCTGAAAAGGTTTGCCGTCGAGCGTGATCGTCTTGTTTACGATACCGGCGTCGCCGCCAAAGCGTTTTTGCCAGAGCGCATGACTAAGCACTGCCACCTGATCGTTGCCCGATTTTTCGTTTTCGGGAAGAAACGTGCGGCCGAGGGCAGCAGGCACACCGAGAGCTTGAAAATAATTGCCTGTGACCGCTCCCGCCTTGAGACGCTCCGGCTCGCCGTTGCCGGTGAGATTGATCCCCGAGGGAAAGGAGAGCTGTGCGGCGAATTGTTCGAAGGTGTTGTTCTGTTGACGGTAATCGAGATAGTCGAGCGGCGAGACGCTCGCGCGGTTGCTGCCGTTGCGAATGTTTCCGTACATCCACACCAGTCGATCGGGTTCGCCGAACGGTAACGGTTTCAGCAGCACCGCATTCACGAGCGTAAAAATCGCGGTATTTGCGCCGATGCCCAGCGTCAAGGCAAGCAACGCGATCACAGTAAAGCCGGGTCGCTTGATTAGGCTTCTAACACCGTAGCGAATGTCTCTTAAGAGTGTTTCCATGATTTGAACAATCTTTCTGGACTTTGGTTTTTGGTGGTCTTAGGTTTTAGGTCTTAGGTCTTTGGCCTTAGGTCTTTGGACTTGGTCTTAGGATCTCTTCACCAAAGTTCAACTCCCAAGACCAGACCTAAGACCAAAGACCTAAGTCCAAAGACCTAAGCCCAACACCCAATTAAAAATTCAAAATTCAAAACTCAAACTTCTTTAATCACTCCGACCTCAGGGCTATCAAAGGATCGACTTTCGTTGCGCGTCGCGCCGGCAGATAACTGGCCACAACCGCAACTCCTGTCAGCAGCAAAGCGATCAATGTGAACGTCAACGGGTCGGTAGCGCTGACTCCAAACAGCAAATCCGCGAACAGTCGGTGCGAAGCGATGGCGCCCGCCATTCCAATCGCAATACCCAGCACCACCAATTTGACGCCGTTGCCGATCACCAGCCGCAACACGCCACGCGAGGTGGCGCCAAGGGCAATCCGAATTCCCAGTTCGCGTGTCCGTTGTGCGACGGACGAAGCCAGCACGCCGTAAATGCCAATCGTGGCGAGCAACAACGCGAGCCCGGCAAAGAGACTGAACAGCGTCAGAACCAGCCGGCGCCGGGCCAGCGACTCACCCATAACCTCAGCCATAGTCCTGACGCTTGAAACGGGAAGGTTCGGATCGAGCGCCTGAATTTCACGCTGCGTCGCCGACATCAGCGCTGCCCGATCGAGTTGCGAGCGTATGGCAATGGTCAGAAACGGCCAGGAGTTTTGTTGATACGGTTCGTAAACATGAGAGCTGTCTACCGAATGGAGACCGTCGTACTTGATATCTTCGACGACGCCAACAACCTCGCCGAACGGCCCTTTGCTGTTATAGCGAATCCGTTTTCCGAGCGGTTCCTCGTTCGGCCAGAAGTGCCGCGCCATGGTTTCGTTGATCACGAACACCGAGGGAGCGTCCGCGTTATCACGTTCGGTAAAACTACGGCCCTTGATCAGGCGCGTCCCCATTGCTTCGAAATAGCGTTCGTTGATCAC
>JBKPNP010000085.1:0-1576 GCA_046732775.1 Acidobacteriota bacterium | reverse complement strand
GCTGTGTGCAGGCGGCAACGGATCCGAGTGGCGTGGGCCACCTGTTCTTCCCGGTGAAGGTTGCTGACGACGGCACACCGAACGGAACTGTGTATGTCCCGTACTCAAATGGCCACGACATCTTTCTGGTTCATTCGACAGACAAGGGCGTGACCTGGAGTTTGCCGATTCGCGTCAGCAATGGCACCGACACGAAGATAAGTCTTTTCCCATGGTTGGAAACGGGGCCAACACCCGGTTCGGTAGGCATCGTTTGGTATGGCACTTCAAGCGCCGCCAATGACGACAACGCGAACTGGGAAGTGTTCTTCGCGCAAAGTTTCAACGCGACTGCGACCAGCCCGACCTTCCGCCAGGTGAAAGTCAGCGATCACTTCATCCATGGGAGCAATGTTTCAGAAGGCGGCCTGTGCGTCGCTCCGGCAATGCAGTGTAAGAACCGAAATCTGATCGACTATTTTCAGATTTCCTTCGACCCCACCGGCGCCGCGGTGGTGGGTTATACCGACGACCACAACGACTTTGACGGTCACACCTATGTGGCCCGTCAAATCAGCGGTGAATCGATCCTCGGCGGTAAAGTGCAGGTCCCAAGCCCCGGTCCGACGCCGACTCCGTTCGATGGGCCGCAACCATCCATCGCGAGTGTTGGAGGCCTGGCAGGCTCGCAAGTGTCTGACTTCGCTCAGGACGCGGCGAGCGGCCGCGGGTTGACCCGCATCAACGCCAACGATCCGTTCGATATTCTTTCGGTGAAGTATGGGTGCGAAGTTGGGCCCGGTGGCGAGCTTTTGATTACCGCGACGATGAAGGTTTCCGATCTCAGTGTTGTCCCGGCAGCTTCAAATTGGCGCATGCATTTTACGGCGAATGCGCCCTTCTCAGGGATCAGCCCGGTCGGCGACTACAGCTTCGCGCTCTCCGATCGCGGCGATAACTTTTACCTTAAAGCCAATACGGACACGAACCCTGCCGGCACGTTCACATATGGCACCGCTGTCAGGGGGTCGGATGGCGCGTTCACTTACACCGATCGTGGCACCGCTGATTGTGGTTCTTTCGATACGACGAATAAATTGATCACAATCAAGGTTGCGATCAGCAAACTCAACTCGCTCGTCACTCATGGGCCGCCTATTGGACCGGGCTCCGTCCTCGCTGGCTTGCGAGGATCGACTTTCACTACCCAGACCGACGGCCGGCGCGACATCTCGCGTGGCGGTACTGAGTTTGTCGTCGGCAACTGTGCGACTGTGGGTTCGGTAAGTTGTGCGGCGGCAAGCGGCACTCCGACGCCGACGCCTAGTCCCACGCCAACACCAACGCCGACACCAACGCCGACGTCAACTTTCCAGTTCAACGCGGCTGCGTATCCGGTACAGGAGGACTGCACATTTACGACTGTCACCGTAACGCGCGTTGGTGTGACGACGGCGCGTGCGACCGTTGATTACACGAGCGTTGACGGGACAGCCAAACAAAAAGGCGATTACATCTACGCGACCGGACGGCTCGTCTTTGAAGCTGGGGAAACGCAGAAGTCTTTCCCGCTGCTAATCAATGAGGATTCCTACAC
>JBKPNP010000084.1:0-1735 GCA_046732775.1 Acidobacteriota bacterium | reverse complement strand
AATAAAAACGATCTTCCGTTGTCGGCGATCGCTTTGCAGGCAGGCTTCGCGGACCAGAGCCACTTCTCAAAGGTCTTCAAGTCGTACGTCGGCGTAACTCCTCGCGAATACCGAACGCTGACTCGCGGTTCTTAAAATCATACAAAATCTTAATCTGGTAACAGACAACGCGACCGCCAGGCGATACGATGTGCGTGACCAGTGACCAGTGACCAGTAGCCTGCGGAGCAGGCGAACAGCGTAAAGCCTGGGGCGTAAGCCCCAGCTAATGATGGATTTGAAACCCGAGCCCGTGATAACGGGCGACAGCGCGAACGTCTGAACTGGCACGCGCTTGTGCCATGCTTGCACCGAAACCCTGGGGCACGTCCCAGGCTTTACGCTGAACGCTGCTTCGCAGACTCCGAAAGACTTATGCCAAATTCTAAACTTCTAACAATCGCCCTGGTGGCCCTCTTTTTCCTCGTTCTTCCAGTTGTCGCGCAGGAAACGCTCACCCCAAATCAATCCGTCGCCAGAACAATCCAGCCCGGCAAGACTGACCTCTTCTCGATCGCCCTGAAGGACGGTGACTTCTTGAACGTCTCGATTGGCTACAAGGGTAAGATCAACTTCTTCCTTTCGAGTCCTGACGGAACGATCGTTCGTCGCGTTGTGGAAACATCAGGTGAGGGCAAACCATCGTTTCCGTTCGCCGCCGAAGGCGCCGGTTCCTACGTCTTCAAGATCGAGAACCCGGGCGATCAACCTGCGAGCTATGAGTTGACCATTGGCAGCGTCGTCTCGCTCGACGAGCGACTTAAACCGGACGCGTGGAGCGATCCTTATCCGAGCAAACGCATTCAGGCGCTCCGCGATCAGCTTAAGGCCGGCCAGACAAACACTGAGAGCTTCTGGAAACAAATAAAGGAAGAGGGCACGCCGCTCAGCGAGCCCTTTGGTTCAGACGGCAAGTATCAGTTGGTAACTTTTCTCTGGCGTGGCAGGAACGACACGAGAAATGTTTTTGTGAGAGGTTCTTACATGGGAGTCGGTGCACCCGCGAACTATTCCATGCATCAGATCGCAAACTCAGATGTCTGGTATCTAACCGTGAAGCTGCCCACAGGCGCTCGCTTTGTTTACCAACTGTCGCCGAACGATCCGTTGACGTTCGACGACCCTCGCGCAGCTCAACGCTCCGCCACCAGGCAGTCTGACCCGCTGAACAAACATCCCTTATCTGCTTGTCCGCCGGAGACCAGCAAGTTCAACTGCGACAGCGTCGCGGAGTTACCCGGCGCGCCGCCCGAACCATGGGTGGCTGCTAACACCGGAGTAGCTGAAGGACGTGTCGAAAAACAAACCATCAAGAGCGCCGTCCAGAAAATTGACCGGCCGCTCTCCATTTACACTCCGGCAAACTACAAAGCCGATGGGCCCCCCAACGCGTTGTTGATTTTGTTTGACGGTGAAGACATCGCCGAAGACCCGTATCGGCTGACGACGCTTAACAATCTCATCGCCGCTTCGAAGATTCCGCCGACCGTCGCGGTATTTGTTGAGAATGTTCCCCGGCGCCGCCTCGTGGATTTGGTCGCCAGTGATGAGTTCGCTGATTTTATGGCGAAGGAACTAGTGCCCTGGATTCGGTCTCATTACAACGTCACGAAAGATCCGAAGCAAACTGTTCTCACTGGCTACAGCGCCGGCGGGCTGGCTTCCGCTTTTGTGGCGCTGCGCCACCCGGAAGCCT
>JBKPNP010000083.1:0-2465 GCA_046732775.1 Acidobacteriota bacterium | reverse complement strand
AGCAGGCCAGCTCGGCGTAACTCCCGGCGGCAAGGTGCTGGTGCAACAGCCGGCAACCAACGCCACCGCCGCTGACGCTGCGAACGGCTCAAACGTCGCCAAGTAATTCCAGTCATGAATCTCTCCGAACCATTTATTCGCCGTCCGGTGATGACCGCAGTACTAACGCTGTCGGTGATTCTCTTTGGCCTGATGAGTTACTGGCAGTTGCCGGTTAACGATCTGCCCGCGGTCGATTACCCGGTAATCCAGGTGCAGGTCGGTTATCCGGGCGCCAGTCCCGATACCATCGCCAACAACATCGCCACGCCGCTCGAACGCCAGTTCATGCAAATCAATGGACTGGAGGTGGTGACGTCACAAAGCACCCAGGGCTTTGCGACGTTTACGCTGCAGTTTGCACTGGAGAAAGACATCGACGCTGCGGCCACCGACGTCCAGACAGCAATCTCGCAAGCCTCAGGAAGTTTACCTGCCGATCTGCCTTCGCCGCCTACGTACTCAAAAAGCAATCCGAACGATCAGCCCATCATGTACATCGCGATGACCAGCGACTCGGTGACGCCGGGTCAGCTGTATGACTACGCGAGCACGCAGGTGGGCCAGCGCATGAGTATCCTGCCCGGCGTTTCACGCGTAAACGTTTACGGCACGAAGTCGGCGATACGGATCAAGGCAAACCCCGCGGCTCTGTGGGCGCGCGGAATTTCGATTGACGACTTGAGCGCGGCGATCAAGGGCGGGACGAGCTACACCGGCGCCGGACAGTTAGACAGTGCTTCAGGTACTGCCATCCTGCGTCCGCAGGGGCAGCTGGAGACTGCCGAACAGTACAGCAATCTTATCGTCGGCGGCACCAGTGCGGCGCCGGTTTACTTGCGCGACGTGGCGGCGGTCAAAGAGTCGGTACAGGACGAGCGCGTAAACATGCGTTTCTGGGTGCGCGGTTACGAAGTGCCGTCGGCCACCGTGATTGTTGCAGTCAATCGTCGCGCTGGTGCAAACGCGGTTGAAGTGTCAAAGAGTATTCGCCAGGTGTTGCCCCAGATTAGCGCGCAACTACCGGGCTCGATTCGTATCACGCCGATTTACGATCGCTCCTTGAGCATTGTCCATTCGGTGGTCGACGTCGAAACCACTCTCATCATCGCGTTCATCCTCGTGGTCATTGTGATCTTCGCTTTCCTCGGTCGAGCCACCGACACCTTGATCCCGACCGTCGCGCTGCCTTTGTCGTTGCTGATCACGTTCATCGCCATGCACGCGCTCGGCTACAGTCTCGACAATTTGTCGTTGATGGCGTTGACCCTCGCGATCGGGTTCCTGGTTGACGACGCGATCGTCTTTCTGGAAAACACCGTCCGGCGCATGGAACGCGGTGAGCAACCGTTCGAGGCGGCGATCCACAGTGCGAAAGAGATCAGCTTTACGATCATGTCGATGACGATCTCGCTGGCGGCGGTGTTCATTCCGCTCGTTTTCATGACCGGCCTGGTGGGACGCATCTTTCGCGAGTTTGCCGTCACCATCGTCATCGCCATTTTTGCCTCCGGACTGGTCTCGCTCACGCTTACGCCCTTGATGTGCGCGCGACTGTTGAAACCGCGCGGCGAAGGCATCAGGAAAACATGGATGGAGCGCGTAATCGGCGGTATCGAGAAGCGCGTACTCGCGTTTTACGGTGGATCACTTTGGTGGTTCCTGCGGCATCGTTGGGTGTCGCCTGTAATTTGGGTGATTTGTCTGGCGGGCACGATCTGGTTGTTTGTGCTGATTCCGAAAGCATTCCTGCCGCCCGGCGACAGCAGCGTGATCTTTGGAGCGTTCATCGCGCGCGAAGGTTCGTCCCCCGTGCAGATGCGCGAACTGCAAAATCGCGTCGACGAGGTGCTGCATCAGGACCCCAATGTGATTACCGATTTCACCATGACCGGAGCGACTGGGTTTCTCGCTTCGAATCAGGGGGTCACCTTCACGTTCATCAGGCCGCCTGAGGAGCGCGCACCGATTCAGCAGGTGACGGCCGAAATGATGGGCAAGCTGAATTCGATACCGGGAGTGTTCACCTTCTTGCGGCCGTTTCCGGTGCTCGAGATCAGCACGGGCGTAACCAGCCAGCAACAGGGTCAGTACGCTTACGCGGTGTCCGGCGCGGACCCGCAACAGGTTTATGACG
This sequence comes from Acidobacteriota bacterium, assembly GCA_046732775.1. Lineage (GTDB taxonomy): Bacteria > Acidobacteriota > Blastocatellia > Pyrinomonadales > Pyrinomonadaceae > PSRF01. Next base: position 289 of record JBKPNP010000083.1, on the reverse strand, counting down.
TCAGCCAGAAATTAATGGCAAAGCTGATGGCCTACCCGGGCTTCCTCACCGTTTCGTCCGACTTCTATAGCAACACGCCAAACGTAAATATCGATTTGCGCCGCGAGCAGGCGAAAACCTATGGCGTTTCCGAATCGCGCATTCTGTCGCTTCTGCGCAATGCTTATTCGCAAAACTATCTCTACCTGATCAAGAAGCCTGAGGATCAGTATCAGGTGATTCTGGAGATGGCTGACGACGCGCGCGCGAACCCGGAGGACGTGGCCAAGCTGTACATCAGATCTGACGA
>JBKPNP010000082.1:0-3714 GCA_046732775.1 Acidobacteriota bacterium | reverse complement strand
TTCGCGATTGCAGGACGTGCGCGTGTTGCTGGTAGAAGATGAATCGGACACGCGCGAATTACTGACCACAATTCTGGAGCAATGTAGCGCGCAGGTTGTCCCAGTCGCCTCGGCGGCCGAGGCACTAGGCGCAGTTGAACGGGACCTCCCGGATGTGATCGTAAGTGATATCGGCATGCCGGAAGCTAACGGTTACGACCTGATTAAGGCAATCCGCGCGTTGCCTGAGCCTGCCGCGAGCATTCCCGCGGTCGCGTTGACGGCGTACGCCGCGCCGAGCGATCGTCGCCGCGCGCTGACTTCGGGTTTCCATACGCATCTTGCGAAACCTGTCGAACCGGATGAATTGCTCGCCGTCATTGCCAGCCTCGGAAAACGCGGTGCGAAGCCAGGCGAGGGGCATGATGCGAAAAGCGCGGGTCAAGACGCGGCTCAATGAATAAGCGAGGCAACCAATTGAGCGACCCACGCGAGTAGGAGTTGAGGAGCGCAACACAAATTCAGAACCGGGAGCGGTAGCGACCGGGTCACCGCGCGTTGCATCCACGTTTTGCTGGACCGGTAACGTTCGCTGTGGCTTGAGTTTTAACATACGCGACCCGGTCGCTACCGCTGCCGGTTCTGAAGTAGCGGACCTACGCGAGGGACGGAGGGACAACGAATTAGTTAACCCACGTGTGTGCAAGTCATCAACCGTACAGACGCTTGTTAGCAGCGGTCTTAGGCTTTTAAAATCGCAATTATTTAATCCCGGGCCAATGTTCGTTCAATGGGGGAAGAAATGAAACAACAAACCAGGGTCCGACGCGTCGTCTCAGTCTTCGCACTCTTACTCGGACTTTTCATGCACACGAGTTTCGAGGCTCGTGGTCAGTTTGATCGTTGGGCCGGTCGAACTATCACTGGCACCGTCTATTACATCGGCGGCTTTCGTCCGTCGGTTTCGCGTACGTTCACCCTCAGGATCAACCGTTTGAGCTCCGCTGCCGAAATACAACAACTCAACCAGGCGCTGCAGTCGGGTGGACAGGATGAATTGTTACGGACGCTCACGCGTATGGACGCAGGCAGGATTTCAATTGGCGGGAGCGTCGGCCTGCCGGCGAATGCGATCATCGCGACCCAGGACGGGAACCGCACTAAGTTGATCGTCTTGTACGAACGCAATGTCAGATTTGCTGAACTGCGATCCGGCGCGCGCTCCGAAAATTACAAATTCGGTTACGCCGAACTCTTTCTGGGCGGCGGGCAAAACGAAGGAATGCTGATTCCCGCCGCTCGCGTGCGCCTGAGAGATGGGAATGCCTGGGAAGTGGAAGACTTTGGCACCTTTCCAGCTCGACTAATGGGTTTACAAGTGCGCGGAGGACGCGGCGCTCGCTAAAGAATTGAGCGCAGCCGGAACGCGCGAATAGACAGGAGGTAACAACGATTATGAACCAGCAAATAATACGAGTCGCTCACGTAGTGACACTGGCCGCGTTTCTTTTAGCGGGAGCAATTGTTAGTGCTCACAATTACAACCAGCGTTCAGCAGCGGTTAGACTTCTGAGCAGCAGCACTCAAAACAGCGCGACCATGAACACGCCGGCGACGAAGCCCGCGCTCACTATGTCTGATCGCAAGTTTGTGATGGAGGCGGCCATGGGCGGGATGGCGGAAGTTGAACTTGGCAAGTTGGCCACGCAGAAGGGCGCCAGCGATGCCGTGAAAGCGTTTGGTCAACGTATGGTTGACGATCATTCGGCAGCCAACGCTGATCTGACGACGCTCGCCTCCGGAAAGGGAATGACCTTGCCGACCGCGCTTGATGCGAAACATCGCGCATCGATGACGAGACTTTCGAAACTCTCGGGAGCGGCGTTCGATCGCGCCTACTCACGCGACATGTTGGCGGACCACGTGAAAGATGTTGCAGCGTTCAAGCGTCAATCCAAAGTCGCACACGACGCGGATCTGAAGGCATTCGCCGCCGCCAAGCTGCCGACGCTCGAGGAGCATCTGCGTATGGCGCGCGAGCTTAACGGCATCAAGTCCAAGACCAACCATTAACAAGACGAACCATTAACACGCCACGCCGGTTTTCAAATAAAACGATCAAGACGACCGCGCGCGTTGTCTTGGTCGTTCTTTTTTGCGCTCACGAACCTGTGTGACCCCCCGTGTCCTTTTGTCTCTGTGGTGGATCCAAGCTCGCCCGCGAACGTCGCGGTGCTTGCTCCCGGTTTCAGCCTTACGTAGGATTACCGCAAAATTTCCCTGGCCCAAATCACACCTGCGCAGAAGGAGAGACCATGAGCACACCCGGTTCCGGCATCGAGCCCCTAAAAGAAAAACTGAAAGCAACGTGGATGGCCGGCGACTTCGGCCGCATCGCTAAACAAATTGCCGCGAGCGGCGACGAGTTCATCTCAAGGCTTCGGTTGAAAGCCGGCGACCGCGTATTGGATGTCGCCTGCGGTAGCGGGAACCTCGCAGTGCCCGCAGCGCGGACCGGCGCAACGGTTACTGGCGTCGACATCGCGACGAACCTGCTCGAGCAGGCACGAGAGCGCGCGGCCTCAGAGGGTCTGTCGATTCAGTTTGACGAAGGCGACGCCGAGCAACTGCCTTACGACGACGGCTCCTTCGACGTAGTGGTCACGATGTATGGCGCGATGTTCGCGCCGCGCCCGGAGATGGTTGCCGCCGAATTGATCCGCGTCTGCCGCTCGGGCGGGCGTATTGCGATGGCGAACTGGACGCCCGCCGGGTTCATCGGCCAGATGTTCAAGACCACCGCCAAACACGTGCCGCCGCCACCGGCCATGCCGTCGCCGGTGAAATGGGGTGACGGGGAAACGGTTCGGGAACGACTCCAGGACGGCGTGACTAATTTGCAACTGACACCTCGCATGTGCCAGTTCAACTTTGAATTCCCGCCGACGGACGTGGTCGAGTTTTTCCGTATGTATTACGGTCCCACGCAACGCGCGTTCGCCGCGCTCGACGAAGCCGGGCAGTATGCGCTGCGCAAAGACCTGGTGCAATTGTGGTCGGAGAACAATCAGGCCAAGGACGGCACGACCCACGTTGAGGGCGAATACCTGGAGGTGATCGCCACCAAAGCGTAGTCAACCATCGTTCCCGGCGCTCGTCTACTTCAAAAACTTAAACGAAGTCCGAATTGTATCTGCCTTGGATCAGCGGCAGCCGTGGGCTGGCCGAATCCCGGGATAGGTGAGGTGCCCGTGCCGAAAGTGCTGTTCGGCAGTTGCAGGTTTGCGTGATTCAAAACGTTGAATGCTTCGACGAGTGTTTCCACTCCAACCCGTTCCGTTACGTGGAAACGACGACTTAAACGCAAATCAAGCGATGCAAAACCAAAGCCTTTGCCGCTGTTCCGCGCCACGCCCACTGGTCGATCGTTCACATTCGTATCGAAGTTGCGGTCGTTTCCGGTTAGTACGTTGAAGGGCAAGCGCGAGCCATAACTGAAGATGTAGCTTAGTTGAAAACCGCGCCCTACAGGTTCGGCCCATGAGCCACTCGTTCGCGATGGCACTGCAAATATTCCGCTCAATGCGAGCCGATGCCGCTGATCGTTGTCTGCCAGGCCGCGATCGTCAAGTAAGTTAAAATTATTTTGCGGCGTAAAGAAGAAAGCGTTACCCGCATCGTCGAGAGCCTTCGATAGCGTGTACGACACGCGCAAGCCCATCCACTCACGAAATC
>JBKPNP010000081.1:0-2396 GCA_046732775.1 Acidobacteriota bacterium | reverse complement strand
GGCGTTGAAGAGCATCCAGAGATTGTTGCGCTGCCAAATGTTGTAGTCAGCTTTGGAACGTAGCCACGCCGGCAGATAATCAAGTTCGTCTTGAGCGTCAATCGCGTCGCTGAGAATTCTCACCTCGTTCCGCGCCGCGTGTTTGCGATGAATCTCCCAAAATCGTTTGACCCAATCAGGTCCCGCGCTCTTCACTGACAAGTTGACGTACTGTTGCGGCGGCATCGCGAGATAAAGTCGCGTTGGTATTTCCAGTTCGGCACAAATCTCCTGGAAAAGCGTGTCGCCTCCACTCGCAGCGCCGGTGTACGCACACGCGACCCCGCCTCCGGAATTCATCTCTTTCTCGATCGCGGCCTTAATGCTCTCGCGCGCCGTCGCCTCCTTGTCAGCCGGAAACCGTGGCGGATTCCGGCCTTCGGCGTCGATCATGTGGCCGGCAAAAAGGAGCACGGTCTTCGGCTGTTCGGTGGCGACGTATCTGCCTGACTCGAGTGGGCCGACTACTTTAATAACTTCGGCAAGGTTTGCGGCGAGGATGCCCAGATCCTGATAAATCGCCAGCTGCTTGCGGACCGAGTCGCCTACAAAACCAGCTGCACCCGCAAGCGCGTCCCGGTAAGCGGCGGCGACGCGCGTGGGCCGGTTCGAAGTCAGGAAACGAAAATCCGCCGCGCTTATTTCAACCCAAACATCGATCTTTCCCTCGCGCTGCAAACGGTTGACGGTTGCCTGCAGCGACGTGTCCACGGTCGCGGCCAACCTGGTCGCCAGTTCTTTATCACTCGCCAGCGCTTCAGCTGCCTTACCATCCGTATCAAACAGATCACTCCAAACGTCAGGTTTCAGATCCGCGAGCTGGATCATGATTGACAGCATCGCGAGGGCGTTCACACCGGAATAGAAGTGATTGAGATCTTCATCAAAGGCGCGCCGGTAGTTGTCGAAGGCATCGCGCAGATGCGGCGACTGCAAAGCTTTTGTCGCGCGGTCGTCCGGTGGTTCTTTTTCCCACTCCTCGCGCCAACGTGTCTTCGCGTTGCGGGCCAACAGCGCATAGACCTCAGCGCGATCCGCGTTCTTAATGTCGGGATTCGCAAGCGCACGATCGAGCGCCTGAGTGGAGCGCGCCAGGTCGCCCTGCCGCTCGTAAATCGTGCCGAGCAAGAGATTGGCTTCCAAATCACCAGGCTCGAGTTTGCGCACCGCTTCCCAAGTCACTCGCGCCGCGCCGTAGGCTTTGAGATCAAACTGCGCCCGGCCAACAGTGCGCCAACCCTTCAGCTCCCATTCAAAACCTTTGACCTCGTTCGACAAGAGCGCCAGGTCGCCAGGTTTGTTTGCAGCTAAAGCGCGGCCGATTTCTTCACCGAAGTCGAGCGGCACCGCCATAAACTGCGAAGGATTTGGCTCGTTCAGTTCAGGCAACGACATGAAGACCGGGCTGTCTTTGTTAGTTGAATCGATAGTCCGCTGCAGTGCGAGTACCAGCGCTTCGAGGCTGGCGGCCGGATCGTCTTTTTTGTAGACGAAGTAACGGTCGGTCTGTAGATCGAACGGATAACTGTCGCCCTCGCAGCGGATCATGAAGGTGCTGCGATCGCGCAGAGCATGACGAATGCCCAGCTCATAAAAGACGTTGGCGTTATGAATGGAGAGATCGGCGACGACGAGGTCGGCGGTAAGCAAGCGTCGAAACATGTCGACGCGGATGTTGCCACTCTCCACGATGTCGATGGTGGTACCGCCCTCCACTCCGGCACTATGCAACGCCGGACCGATTAGCAGTCGCTCGACTTCGTCGAAGTTAATGTCGTTCTTGATACCGAAAGGACGAATGATGAAAGCTCGCATGTGAGACCCCCAGCGCGCGGAGTGAATTTGCAGATAAATTGAGAATGCCGGAGAGGATAGCACTGGATGAATCAGGGGTACATGGCTGGCGCTGGCGTAGGCTGCCACTCATCTGATACAGCACTACCTTGCGCGACCCACGACAGAGGCGCGTCGCGTAGCCCTCCATCACTGTCGGGTTACTGCCCCGGCGTGGACGGCGCACTCACCCGGACGTTGTACGACGCAAGGCGGCACGGGATCCACGCCACCAACAATTAGTGAGCCCGCGAAGCGGGCGATAGCGTCTCATGAGGGCTATCACCCCGCTCCGCGGGTTCCTTCGTCGTTGGTCGATCCGATCCTGGGGCTTACGCCCCAGGCTCTACGCTGATCGCGCGCTCCGCGCGCTGTGCTAGTTTCGCGCGCGGTAGAAGTAGTACTCGGCTGTGTATGCCACCTCCTGCCGTTCGCCGATTACTGTCCCCGGCGCCGTTGGGGCGACGCCTCCAGTCGTGTTTACCCGCTGCACAAACGTGACTGAACTGAAAATACCTGAACCT
>JBKPNP010000080.1:0-3617 GCA_046732775.1 Acidobacteriota bacterium | reverse complement strand
TGACCTCTCCGTCGGCGATTGGAATTTCGCCGCCGATTCCCATGATCGCATCCGTCTGCGCTTGCTTTGCCGGGAAATCAGCGAGCTTCACCAGATTACCGGCTAGTTCAGGATTGCAAATCAATACCGCCCCGGTGCGCTTGGCAATTTCAACTGCATCGCCGACGTGATCGCGGTGGCCGTGAGTTAACAGAATGTAATCAACCTTCGGAACACTCATTAGCGGATCTTTGCCCCCTTGTGTGTCGGGGTTCGCTGGATTCGTTAGCCACGGATCAATCAGTAACACTTTGCCCTTCGGCGTAGTAATGGAAAACGCTGCGTGTCCGAACCAGCGCACTCTTGTCTCTTGTGCTTGCGCCTGAAAACTCGCGCCCGCCGTGAACAACATCAAACCTATTAGAAGACGCAAAAGCTTCATATCTATTACCTCTATAATTTTTAGTCGAACCGCGCCGCTAGCTATAGTCAGCCATTCATCACAATGCCAAACTCTTCGCGCAACACGTCCGCGTATTCCGCTTCACTGGTCAGCGTCCGTTCCTCACGGCCCTTTGAGGTTTTGATCAAACGCATTTCACTAAGTGTAATACGACCTTCCTGAGTGGCCCGAGAACAGATACGCGATTGAGTGAAGTGCGAAAGCGGAGAAGTTTGCTGGTAATGGCACATCTCCGCATAGTCGGGGTATTGATGAGGCTCTAAGGTAAATCGGTACTGAGCCTTCCAGTCATCTCCCTCGACACGTTGCATCAGGATGAAAGAACCGCCGTCAGCGATGATGCGGTAAGCACGTGAGCCCTGCACTTGTTCCCGTTGTTCATCGAGCCGCAGGGGCTCCAGAAATGAATCACCAAATCCCACATCCACCAGCCAACGCTCGTCTAACGAAACCAAAAGCGCCATGTGCTCGAAGTCTCGACCAAAGTCACCTTCTGCCCCAGCAACGCCCGCCGATAGCATGGTGACGTTGAACCCGAGTGCACGTAACAACGCCGCAAACAAGCCGTTCAGTTCATAACAGAAACCGCCGCGCCTGTTTGCCACGATCTTAGTAAACAGCGACTCATCATCGAGAACGACAGGTTCGTTGGCGTGAATGCTTAGATTTTCAAAAGGCACGGTCTGCAGATGCGCGAGCTGCAAATCGCGAAGTGTTTCTGCAGTCGGCGCAATCGACCCGCGATAGTTAATGCGTTCGAGGTAGGCCTTGATCCAATCCGTCATGTTTAGAGAGTCCTGTCAGTTTTGACAGGTTCGCATTGACGTAGAACCGCTACGCTTGTCAGGTGGCGGCACTACGTTGCGCCAGAGTCCGTGCCACGCGTCAATCAAAAGTAAAGTCCAGTAAAGGTTTAGCATGTTGACACACCGTATGTACATGACGCTGTTTGGAACCTTGGCGTTGACCTCAATGATGTTGTTGACAAGTCCGGCGTTGGGACAGTCGTCAGCAGTTAGGGACGGCGGACAAACAAAAGCGCCGGCTGAGACGCAGTCACCCACTGAGGTGCAAAGCGATGTCGCGGCCCTGAAAGCCGAGAACGCAGCGGTGCGAGAACAACTTCGCAAGATGGAGGCCCAGCAGAAAGCTTTGCTGGAACAGGTGGAGCGTTTGCAGCAACGGCTGGACAACGCACCGCCCACGAGTGCCCAGCGTATTGGTCAACCAGATCAAACGACGACGGCGGTGGCCCAGGCCAAAGAAGCGGACACAAATGACACTCTGTCCCAGACAGCACCCCCGCCGGCAAAAAAAGAGGATCGCTACCGCGATGGAATCGTTATCTGGGAAACGCCCGAAGATGCGAAGGTGCCGTTTCTGCTGAAGTTCAACAACAATACGCAGATCCGGTATCTCAATACGCTTTCATCGAACGAGACTTTCACCGACCATCTGGGCGTTATTCGTGAAGTTCATACCCGCAACGACATCACCGTCAATCGTTCGATGTTCATCCTTGGTGGCTACGTGTTCGATAAACGCCTGCGGTATAGCCTGACCGTGTGGACGTCGGCGGGCGCCGCCTCAATCGTCGTAGCCGGAAACATTGGCTGGCAGTTCAACAAGAAATTCACACTCACCGGAGGTTACACCGGCGTTCCCGGCAGCCGCTCGCTCGTCAACACTTTCCCGTTTTTCGCATCCACTGACAGGAGCATGGCTGACAACTTCTTCCGGCCAGGCTTCACGCAGGGAGTTTGGGCGAATGGAGACCTCGGTCACGGCGTTAACTACCTGGCGTTTGTCGGGAACGGTCTGAACACGCTGAACATTTCGGCAAACAAGATCGATACGAAACTGCTTTTTTCCGGCAGTGTCTGGTGGGAACCATTCGGGGCTTACGGCGAGCCGGGCAAGGCACGCAACATGTACGACGATTATTTCGCCTCCAAAAAAACTCGCATCAGATTAGGTACCTCGTTGACCAGATCTCCAGAGGACCGCTTTTCGAATCTTGAACAATCAAATCCCGATAACACTTCCATCTACAATTCCGACGGCGTCCTGGCATTCTCTACCGGAGCCTTTGCGCCGGGCGTGACGTTGCAAAAGGCCACCTATCGCATGTGGGCCCTGGACGGCGGCCTTAAAAGGAGCGGGTTTGCAGTTAACGGCCAATACTACTTTCGCTGGCTCAACCACTTCGAAGCCGATGGGCCGCTTCCCGTCACTTCCACTTTCGATCACGGCTTCGAGTTGTCGGCAAGTCACTTTGTAGTTCCTAAGAAAGTGATCGTATATGGCCGCGGCTCGAAGGTCTTCGGACAGTTTGGCGACTCGTCTGAGTATGCCGGCGGCGTCAAATGGTATTTTCTGCCGACCGAACGTATTTGGCTGAACGGTGAACTAATGAGAGTTAACAAGGCGCCTTACAGCGGAGCGTTTACCCCGTACACGGCGGGCATGAACGGCTGGGTGCCGATGCTGCAGTCTGTCCTCGCGTTTTGAGCTGTTTTAGATCTCCTGCCCGAACATGATCCGATGCCCTTCGGGAGTGCGCACGCCAAACTCGCGCATGCCCCATGGCTTATCGGCAACTGTTTGAGTAAACGTCGCGCCGTTCGTGCGCAGTTCAGCGAACAACTCATCGACGCCCTCGACTGTAACGTAAGCGAAGTAGGAATGGTCGCCAAGGTCATGCGCGGGCAGGGCATCGGCACACTCGCCCAGCATCAACCGAAACGAACCGCGAGACAGGAAAGCCCAACCCGGCGGGGTAAAGTCGATCGACATGCCGAGGACGCGCGTGTAGTAATCAACCGAAGTCGCCAGGTTACGCACGGCCAGCACACAGCGGATGCGGGTCAGATCTGCCATTTCTTTGGACGAGCGGGTAGTTTTGAAGCGAACTCAACCATCGCGGTGCTTTGTTCCGCTTCGCAGTTCTTTGATCGTATCGCGAACTTTCTGGACGTCAGGTGCTTGCGGTGCCAGCGTCACATACTTCTCCAGCTCGTCAGCTGCCCGCTTGCTATCTTTATTCTGCCAGTAGACTCCACCGAGGTATTTGTGGGCCAGGGCAAGTTTTTCGCCGCCATTCCTGATTGCGCTCTCGAACGCCGTCTGCGCGGGCACGTACTTCCGCTCCGCCACCAGCGCCAGACCCAGGTAG
>JBKPNP010000079.1:0-9088 GCA_046732775.1 Acidobacteriota bacterium | reverse complement strand
GCCAGCGACTGCGGCAGCTTCACGCCGCCCGTGAGCAGTCCTTCGCCCGGCTGTCGCTTGAGCTCGCGAACGGCCTCGCCCAGGTCACCGCGCAAGAGCTCGGCGTTCCAATCGACGCTGTCGAGCGTGTTCGACACCACGTACTTCTTTGCCGAGTCGATTGTTCGAGCGAAAGGCTGCATCCAATCGTCCATCCATTCAGGCGTCACTCCTCCCGACGGGCGCCACGCTTCCTCCATCATTTCATACGTTACGCGACCGAAGAGCAGAGCATCGGCACGCGCGATGTTTTCGGCCGCGTGCTGATGTATGTCTTCGGCCGGGGAAAATGCGCGATGATCGACGCAGCCGTCCAGAGTGACGTTGATGGAATAGCGAAGCGGTCGCATTTCGAAACACTCTTATCCTGATGAAGACGCTAACGCCGGCTCTCACCTGGGCCCGCCCGTACAAAGTCACAACTTCGAGGCATCGGCATAGCGACCTGGTAATGTTTGAGACCAAATGTATCGCACCGTCATCTGCAAGGCTTTCTTAGCCGCGGGTCTGGCCATCATGCGTTTCTTTTAACGCATCTGAAGCCAGGTTCAGATAGTTATAGGTTACGCGCTCGTGACGAACCCACATACCGAAGCACAGGCCTGAAAACACTAACCCTACCGGTAAAACAACAAGAACGGATCGGGGTGGATCCATATTGGGATAAAGAACTGTAAGCACAATTGTGGTGATCACACAGTTCATAAAAATTCCTCTGGCTATCCGGTCGCGGCTGCTGCGGATTATGTATTCTCTACCTAGCTCGGCGGACCTTAACATGATCTTTGCGGTCGACGCGCTGCTGCTTTGCCTCCCGGTTCTCAGATACTTAACGACAAAAGGCCTCACTAAAATGAGAGACAAAAAGTCTACGATCATTCCCACTACGTAGAGAATAGGTACGAAGATCGCTGCACGCACGCCTTCAATTTGGGCTACATCTATTCCCTCAGGTAAGTCCACCCCAGGAATAAGGAAGAGTATCCATATCCAGATGAGAGCGCATGAACCGGTGACTAAATATTCAATAAGTAAGCCAGGTAGCTGCATAATTGTTTACCTCAGCCGTAGGATTGGAACAGAGAGTAAGCGCCCATTCGTCTACCTTCAGGTACACCGCCCGATCAGCGTCCCAGCCGCGCAGATAGGATTGGAAACACATTATTCGTCGTCAGCTGCAAGTCTTTGTTAGCCTGCGGCCGGGCGGCCGCCGAAGCAGATGATGTGGCCATCGGGATCCTCAACATAGAAGTCTTTGGTGCCCCAGGCGGTAGCTGTGAGTGGTCTAATAATCGTGACACCGTTGGCGACGCACCGATCGTAGAATGCTTCGATGCCGTCGACGCCGGCTGCGGCGTCGAGATGCTCGTTATCTCGCCGGTGCCGGCGCTCCGCCTCGTGCTTGGGCGCCTCCTTTAAGTGGAGCTCCATTCCATCCAGATGACCGATAGCGTAGAAACCCTGCGACGGCTCCCCAAACGTGAAGCCGAACTTCTGGTAGTACTCAATCGAGCGCTCAAGATCGTCAACGAGAAACTGTGGAGCGAGGGATGTCACCCGCGGCTTTATTGCAGTTGTAGTCATCAACGCCTACGTGATCTTTGAGATGAGTTATCTGCTTCAACTTCCAGGGAGAAAATCAAGTGTAAGGCAAGGTGGAAAACAAATTCTTACGCAGCTGCGTTAGATTCGTCCACGCCACTTGCCATCGATGTTTTCAACGGCCCTCCGCCTGCCAAATTCGCTGACTAACACGAACCGGGTTCGAAATGCTGACGCCGCAGCGCGACTCCTTACCGCAACTCAGCGCGGCTAAATACTTCAAGCATCCTCTCCTCCGATGGCGGTTGCAGGACATAACTCGCTGCAAAATCCTGCGCTTGTGGATAATTCGTCTTCCGAATTCGTTGGGCAGCTTTGCTGAGGTCATACGTGGTATGTCGCAGCTGAACATTGGGGTCAAGTAAAAGCCAATTCGCGCCCGGTTCTCCAAACGGCATTCCCACGCTACCCGCGTTTACCACTCGAATCTTTCCCACCATGCGATCAAACTGCATATGAGTGTGACCGCAGACGACCATAGCTACGTCGAGTCCTGCAAAGATTGGCAAGAGGAGTTCCGGCGAAGTAAGGCGTGTAAAAATCTCGTTGTCGTCTCGCGGTGTCGCGTGGCAAAACAACACCGCACCTAAACCGTCAATTTCAATACGGAGCGTTTTAGCCCAACCCGCTATTAACTGTTCATATTCTGGAAAGAGCTGCTGTGCCGACCAGCGCATAACCTCTCGAGCAGCTTCTGGAAATCTGACCGCGCCCGTGCCTGTCATCTCCGCCAGCGCGTCAATCTCACAATTGCCCTGGATAAATTGAACTGGAATATCGAGCTGTAGTAAACACTCAAGCGTTTCGCGTGGCATCGGACCGGGAAGGACATCGCCGCCGACTAGTAGGAAATCGACATTAGCTCGTCGAACTTCATGCAGAACAGCCTCTAGCGCGGGCAGATTTCCGTGAAGGTCATAGATTGCAGCAACGCGCATCTGTAATTCCATCCCTGCTCGAGATGAGTAGCCACCGTAAAATTATTCTTTCACTGCCTTTGTTCTGCACGCCTTAACAGACAATCAGGACCGCTCGAAATTGACTGGGATGCCAAGATTCAGCCCCCTCATGATGACACGCCCGCTAGCGTGCAACGATTTGTGTGCGGCGTTGTTGTAAATCCCCGCGGCCGCAAGCAGAGGAGATACCCGACTCATTCGTTGGCCGGCTTGACCGGATAGAGCCAGACCACGAAGCTCAACTTTTGCCCCTTGTATTCACCTGTCACTTCCCAACAACCGGGAGCGGGCATATAAACACCGGTCAACATGGCATCGTAGGGTTCTCCCAACGCGTTCGTCGTCGGCATCGTCCACAGAGGGGGAGCATCCCCATCGAGCCGTCTCCCCGTGACCTTGAGGTCTGCGTTTCCTTCTTTGTGACGATCATAATCGACGCTGAACCAGAAAATCTTGGCGGTCAAGTTGGAGCTGCCCGCCGGCCGCGGCCCCCAACCCCACACCCCTCCTGAGCTGCGTAAGGATGTCCACAGCTTCTCAGTACCGAACCAGACGAAGTTATCGTCCTTAACCCTTTCACGCAGGCCCGGAGGCGTGAACGCAACGGCGGGCGCCACCGTAACCGGACAGGACGCCGGCGTTATCGGACGCTGTTCAGGAGAATTCTGCTGAGACACTGCCGTAAACGCGAACACCGAAATCAATAGAGAGACTCTCAAAATGTTCATAACAGATCCTCCATTTATCTAACTTCGCTCTTAATCATAGCGGCCCGACGCCGGCCTTCAGCTGCAGCGTCCGAACAGCACGATGTCAGAACGTCGCAACCAGGTAATACTTGAGAGCTGCAAGGCTTAGCTCTGCTGCCTCAAGAACGTTTTCATCAGAGCACTCCATTATGCGTGTCAGACTCAACTTGCTCCCGGAGCCTCATCGCACGCTTGAATCCGAAGAGAGCACCACCCAGCCCACCGAAAACGTAACCCGTCAAAAATCCCAACCCTGATAGAACTTCAGACCGAAGAACTTCACCGATCAGGCCCAGGGCAACAGCACATAATGCGGCGCCTAAGCCTGCGAAAAGGCATACAAAGCCAATGTAGGGAGCTAAGCGCGCATGATTCGGGTCGCCAACGGCCACGAGACAAGCCAAGCCGCCCACGACGATCAGCACCGACAACAATCCGAACATCGGCAAGAGCATTAGAATCCTCAAAGCATTGAACGCCGCCCTTCAGTTCGCGCGATCAGCATTTAAGCTGAAGAGTAAGGCTACTGAGAATAATAGCGCGTCGTCCGCTGCGAGGCGTTGCTACGCGCGCGGAAGTTCGCGGACTTGCGGTTCCTCGGAGGAGACCACGTCGACGATATGATCCAGGCAAGCAATTTCATAGTGCGCGGCTTTGCCAGGGTAGTCATCCGAAGCGAACGTAGCCACACCAAGAAAGTCTAAAAAGTGCGATTTAGAATAAATTCGGAAGTAACGCCCTTTGTGTTCTTCGTAATCGTCAACCTTGGCGAAAGATTCGTTCAGAACCGCATAGGCCACGTATGAAGGAAAGATAATTTCGTAACGGCGGCAGGTTTCGTCCGAGACGATTGCTTTCCTAAGAACGGCGTATACGGGATTTCGACGTTGGCATCTGTTGATGATTTAGCCTCGTCGACAACCACCCTAAGAACATTAACCTCCGGTTCGCCAATTTCCGCGAGGTAGAGATATTCATGCGAGTCAATTTGGTCGCGCAGATTCATGGGTAAGCGCATAATGCCGGCCTTCACGTGCCGCTCGTGCGCAGCATTCTAGCTAAAGGAACTGACGAGTTGCGAAACCTGCTATCGCGCTGTTAGCTGCAACGCTTTTTTTATTTTGCGTTGGTCATTGTAAGCGTTTGCGCATTTCCGCGAGGAGAGATTCCAGTGAACCTGAGTGCGCAGATAACGATAAGCCACTGGCCACGCATTCAAAAGTTGAATCGTGGAACGCAAAAATAAAATGTTTGAGCGTAAGTAGCCAGCCGCCCTGATGATGAGGATGAACCGAATTCATTTTTTCAAGCTGCCGTATCCATGATGAGTTTTCAATTTCAAAAGCCCCATACGGTCTCAAGCCTCGATCCGCACTCGGATGACCACTAAAAGCTTCATCGTTAGGCGCGCCGAACATGAACGATTGGCAGGATCGGAATTCAACCAGCGCCACTTCTTCGTTCCGCACCGCATAAGCGAGCAGAGTCACGCTTGAGTCGCTCAGTACAAGCGGCTGCGGCGCCCCGATGTCCGACTGCGGCACGTCGTTGAGTTCAATTACGCGGTCCTGGCTATCAACTGAATACATACGAGCAACAAGAGCAACGTAACGCCGGCCTTAAAGCCACCATGGTTCTTGATAAAAGTTCTTTCCGCCACTTATTTGAACCTTGCAATTGAGTGCTGGGTAAGCCGGTCATGATCCGCCTGCGGCCGGGTCGCATTCATGGCACCACCAAATGACTTCAATGGAAAATGGGCCCATCTACAAGTATGTGTTAATCCTCCGAAACTCGCTTCCACTTTTCTTCATCTTCGCGAAGCAATCGCTCCACCTCGCCGTCTAGTTTGCGAGTAATCTCGCGTACTACGACGGCGAAGGCGTTCAGTTCGTCGTTGCCCGTACCCCGCTCCGCGGTCTGACGCGCCAACACGTGGTCACCGACCGAGGCCAGTGCCTCGCACAAGCGCGGCAGGTAGTACGAGGCATCTCCGGTTATGTGCCTCGACACTTGCTCGGCCTCGTGCGCGACCTTGTCCGCATCCGAAGTGCGCCCAAGCTTTCCAAGCTCCAGCGCGATTGCCGCGAGACGTTCCGTCTTGGCGGCCGAGTTGTCGTCGCGTTCTTTGGAGACGTAATTCTCGGGCAGCTTCCGCGCCGCGCCCAAGGCCTCGTCCAGCAGACGCGAGCCGCGGTTCTTGTCGCCCAACCGTGTAGCCGACGCCGCTACGTCCGTTAGCGCCTGGGCCCTCGAGGTGTCCTCTTCAATCCTTTGGGCCTGCTGCTCCGCCTCGTTGAGGTATTGACCAGCCTTGTCCGCGTCCTTGTCGGCCAGTGCGTCGGCCACCGCGAGGAGCATGGCTACTCTGGTTAAAGGCTCTTCCTCCCTCTGCACGAACTGGCCGACCGCCTCGTGGCGCCCATTGTTTGTCAGCCAGCGCGCGAAGTTTTCCGCGTCGTGGGGAAATTCGAAATACCTGACGTACTCATTATCATCGACTTCGAGGGCTTGCCCCTTCATTCCGGCGGCTGTGCGGATGGCGGCCTCGGTCAAGGCTTGCTGTCTATCCGGCATGCGCAGCGTGCGATATGCATTCGCGATCAACAGGTACAACTCCGGCGCACTGAATAGGCCACTCTCATCACCTCTCTCTGCCTCTTTGGCACGCTGCTCGGCTTGGGCCAGCAAGTCCATCGCGGTCTTCTGTTCGCCTACTTCGCTGAGCTTGATCGCGAGGTTTGTCATCTCCCACGAGTTGCGCTTATCGCGTGTCGCCACAGGGACGACCGCTAACCACGTTTGACGCGCCGCCTCTTTGTTGTCCGCCTCGACGTATGCCACCGCCAAGATGTTGGCTATTATGTACTGGGTGTTATCGCGCCCCGCCCGCTGAAGGCTTTCCCGGCTGATGGCGTCGAGGATTCGCAGTGCAAGGTCTGACTTGCCGCTTTTTATGAGCGCTCTCGCCGCGTCTATGATGTTTCGATAGACCTGCATGGCACGGTTGGGTGGGCTATTTTGCGCAGGACCCAGAGCCTCGTTGAGAATGACCTGGCCGCGGGTTGGCTCGCCGCGCCGCGTCACACGCTCGGCCACAGCCGCGAGAGCCGCGGCTCGTTCGTCCTCCTGAACGATTCCGCGCGCGTAAGCGAGCGCCTCGTCCGTGCGCCCCGCAAGCGCCAAGGCGTCGGCCCATGCGCGCGTTCCGTCATCTCCTAAGTCGGTCTTAATGCCCGGGGCCTCACCGATGAGTCTGGTCAACTGATAGCTTACTGTTCTGACGTACAGGGCTCTCGCCACGTAACCGCCCAGCGACAGCATGGCCAGTAGCGAGAGCGTCATGACGACCGTCATCATCCGCTTACGCCTGCGCCTCTCCTCCTCCTGCCGGAAGGCAGGCATCTGAGTGTCAGGGATTTTGTACAGAGAGGCGAGCAGGGTCAGGACGTGGTCGTGCAGGAGGCGCCGACGTGCCAGGCCGGATACGCCCGTGCGGAAAGCGCGCATGTCAACGACCGTGATCTGGGGAAACTTCTCCCTCAGCCCTCCGGGCAGAGGCGCGTCAAAATCTCCCGAGATGAGCGCGACCAGCACGTTGCGCCCCTGCTTTAGTTTGGTGAAGAAGTCTATTTCGCGCTCCACCCAGTTAAGTTGACCGCCGCCACGCGGTTGATACGCGGCTGGCGTGACGACGACAATCAGGTAGCGCGACCTTGCGAGCGCGGGCTCGATGTTCTCTTGCCAGAAGTCGTCGCTGGCGCGCTCGAAGGGCTTGTCCAGGTAGATCTTCAGCGAGCGGTGCCTGTTCGGCCAGTTCTTCGGAAGCCGGTGCGCCTCCAACTTGGCGCGCAGCCACGCAGCGAACGACTCCCCGTCCACGCGGCGGTAACTGATAAAAGCGTCGTAGTCCCATGCCTCGTCATCTGACAATGGCTCTAGTGCATCCGCAGGGACAACAGGAGGTTCCGTCACCTGTTCGGACGCATAATTTTGTGTCTGCGTGTCCATAATCGCGCCGTCAGCGGAGTTATCGGGGGCGCGCATTCACGTGTCAAGCCCCCGAGTCTCGCGCAGGAAAGCCGCGCTCCGGTTGAATGAATTGTTAGGCCAGGCTAATCCGTCAAAATGTTTTCACGATAAAAACCATCTTGCCCAAGACGGTGACGTGATAACTGACGCGATGCAGCGTGGATTTGTCGTTGCGCACCGCCACATTTACCTTAATGCCCGTAAAGAGATTGTGGACAGGTGTGCCGGTAAACGCATCGTCTCCAGTGCCGGAAAAGTCTGCTTGCCATGAATCGATCGCGAATCCGGCATTCACATTGTTGCCCGTGGCGAGGATGGAGCTGGGGGCGGCAAATATCGTCGCCTGTTCGAACTGGAACGCGACAAAATACTGATTATCTTCGGTTCCCGGTGGTCTGCGAATCGGAAAAACATTAATCGCCGCGCTGACTACCCTGCGAATATCAAGCCCGATGGACACAGTTTCGCGACGCCAGTCTTCGGTTTTGCCTTTTAGATTAATAATACCGACACCGGAAAGTGTGAGCAGCCATTGCTGCCGTTTAATGTTCTCGGGTGGAGGGATACCCAACGGAAAAGGCACTGGGGTAATGAGACCGTTCTGAGCTTCAAATCTGTCAACGAATATCATGAGAGTTTCTCCTTTACCAATGTTGGCGCTTGGAAGTCTCGAAAGCTCGGATACTGTTTCAAGCCTTCCGTGATGCGAGGCCGCCTAACGTCCGAATTGACCCGCCGGCGAGCAGCCTTCAACATCAGAGTTGAGTAAGAGGGGCTATCGGGCGGGTCGGGGTGAATGAGTTGTGGGCCGGCGAGGCGACGAAACCATACATAAAACCTCACACTGCCGGATCATCTTCCTCAACTGCCAAATGAGGGTTCAATGACAGGATGATTCATTCGACATTTGCAACTCCTTCTATGATTGTACGGTTTTTTGTGAGTGCTTCCGCTTATTAACGTGAGTTAGCCTCATGGCCTTCTGGGAGCGACGTGACCGTATACTCAAGGCAGTGTTATGTCAATGAATATTCAATAATTTAGAGACTACTGACTTCGCGACCAGACGCGCTCCAACGACGGCTTTCTACTTAGGAAGGATGCAAGTGCCGTATCGTTATTTGCATACTCAGGTTCACTGGAATCTCAATGGGGAAATGCGCAACCGTCTATCTGCCCCCAGCCTTCGATCGCTATGGAAACACGCGCGTGAGTCCGTCAAATCGACAGTCCAACGTCGCCTTCGAGCACCGATGTTTTCAGCTGCGGGCGCTCTCCGCTCTTCCACAGTGCAGCAGTGTGTAATACCCGATACCTGATGGGCCCACCATCCGGTCTTTCGCTGCGCGCAATGGGACGTGGGATGCAGACAAACTCGGTACGCATCTCAGCGGCCGACAAACGGACCTTCGCGTAGCCGTGGCCACCCGTGTCGACGAACTCGAGATGCGGCGCAAGTTGTGGGTTAGAGAGCGCGCGTGCGCGCTTAAGGTCGAAGCTTTTCGCATATTCAAGGCAAGAGCGGACACCATGCCGCAGCAGCATGTTATTCGTCCATTCGGGCTTGCCGCCATCCGGCCGGTCAGCGAGGAACAAGGCGCGCAAAGGATGATCTTTGCGTAAGCCATGCTCAAGTGCTTCCATCGTGCCCGGGCTTGTCAGCGACGCACCGACGAAGCTTAGTCCCACGGGCTCGAATTTTCGCGG
>JBKPNP010000078.1:0-1679 GCA_046732775.1 Acidobacteriota bacterium | reverse complement strand
TCTCCGCCGCTATCTTCGCGTCGCCGCCTTTTTTCAGCAGGAAGAATCCGCTGATGAACGAAAGCGCGATCACCTTGTCGGTTTTGTCGTTGCCTTCCTTACCTTTTGCGGCGCGCAGCTTCAACGGCTGGCCATCGACGGTTTGCGTCGACTCAACCTGCACGGCGAGTTTGCCTGACTTGCCAAGGTAGCCACCCTTCTCGGCATTGATGACACTGCCGATCGCCGGAGTGCCTTTACGCACTATTACCCGACCGTTGAGCGTCAGGTCCTCAGCGACGGTGAACTTCACCGGGTCGTTTGGTTTTGCTTCTTTGCTGTTCACCTCTTGCGCGGTGACGACATTCACTGCGGTGCCTTCGGCGAGCACGATCTCATCGGTTTGCGTCGCGGCTGCGGGGCGGAAGCCGACGGAACAAAAGCACAGCGCGACAAGAACGAACGACGTTGTTAGGCGATTAGTTAGGCGACTCATAGGGGAACCTCCTGGAAGTAGTAAGCAGTCAGTAGTCAGTAGTAAGTAGACAGTAGTCAGTAGACAGGAAAAGCCGTAAGCAAAAGCGTCGTCATTGTAGTTAAGAGGGTAGATTACGTCGAGGTACGAAGGCGATCGCTGACCGCTGACTGCTTATTACTGACCACTGATCACTGACCACTGCCCACTGCTCACCGCCCACTGCTCTTCTGACACCTTCCGCAGAAATAAACAATCCGCGTGCGTTCCTCGTCCGTTTCTTCTTCGTTGTAGGTTTTCTGTCGCAACTGCTTAATCGGCTCACCACAGTGAAGGCAAGGCAAGTTCGTGCGGCGAAACACCCGGTGACGCGTGCCATACTCACGTCCAACCTGATAAACCAGACGCGAATCGTTGCGCATTAGTTCGCGCTCGTCGTCCGACGCAGTGGCGCTGTGTTCGTACGCACGTCGCGCCAATTCGGGCGCGGTTTTGCTCAAGCACTTGAGCTGCTGCTTTGTTAACGCGGCCACGTTACGCCACGGATCGAGGCGGCAGGCAAACATCACTTCAGCACGCAGGTAATTCCCCAGGCCGGCAAGGATGCGCTGGTTTAGTAAAGCGGCGCCTATAGTGATCTCACTGTGTTTGTCCAATAGCAGACGCCGCCGAAACTCGGCCTCATCAAACTTGTGATCGTAAGGCAGGACGTCGGGACCGAGACTCCGCAGGTTTTCGATCTGCGCGTAAGGATCGCCATATCCGACATTGAAGATTGGAGCCGAGAAGAGCAGGGCAGCACCGCCTTCGACGACAATGCGCGCGCGTTCGCGCCGATCCTTTTCGGTGGGCGGTGCCGGTGTGAACGTTTGCCAGCGGCCCCACATCATCAAGTGGGAATGAAAGTAAAAGCCACCCTCGATCAGTCCGATGAGATGTTTGCCATGCGAGAAGACTCGCGTTACGCGTTGACCGTGAAGGCGCGTTTCGTTGTCTTTCAACCACGCGCGCGCCTCACGCGTACGCGCTTCGAGAGAAATGATTTTGTGGCTGGTTAGTACAGCAGCAAGCGCGTCGGCGTATTTGCGAACCTCTGGACCTTCGGGCATGACACAAACTTAAAAAAGTTTCGAGTTCCGAGTTTCGGGTTCCGAGTTCAGAACCATAAAAACGATTCTAGTTTCTTAGGGGTCTCTTGGCCGACAAACTCGAAACTTTGAACTCT
>JBKPNP010000077.1:0-3779 GCA_046732775.1 Acidobacteriota bacterium | reverse complement strand
TCCGCTGCGTGCGCTCGATCACATCGAGCGTGAAGGTGAAGCGTTCATGGAAAGCGTGACGCAAATGGGACTCGAGGGAATCATCGCGAAGAAAGCTGATTCGACTTATCGCAAAGGTCGGTCGGATAAGTGGCTCAAGATCAAGGCTGAGAAGACTGGTGATTTTGTAATCGTTGGATTCACTGCTCCGCAAAAGAGTCGTGCGCATTTTGGTGCGCTGCAGCTCGCTGACTATGTGAATGGTGAGCTCGTATATGCCGGGCGCGTCGGCACTGGCTTCAACACATCGCTGCTCAAGGAAATCGGCGAGATGCTTGGTGGCATTGTGCGGCGAGATCCTCCCTGCTCTGGTCCGATTATCGAGCGTGGGAGTGAGCCGTTGTCGGGTGAGCAAATCCCTGAGACAATGACGACGACGTGGGTTGATCCCGTGTACGTGTGCGAGGTGTGTTATCGCGAGTGGACGCCTGATGGATTGTTGCGACATGCGTCGTTCCAGCGGCTTCGTGATGACAAGCGTCCGCACGAGTGTGAGCGTCAGGGTTGGCATGAGCCTGAACTCTCTCGCGTCTCTGTTACCTCTGCCCCCTCTGTTACCTCAACGCCACGGAACGTGGCGTTTTCGAATCTGAACAAAGTGTTCTGGCCTAAGGAAGGCTACACAAAAGGCGATCTGATCGAGTACTACCGCGCCATTTCGGCCTGGCTTCTTCCCTACCTCAAGGATCGGCCGGTTGTGCTTACGCGATTTCCAGATGGCATCGACGGGAAATCATTCTATCAGAAAGATGCACCTGACTTCGTTCCGTCATGGATTCGCACAGTGCCAATCTGGAGCGAAGATACTCAGCGCGACATCCGCTACTTCGTTTGCGATGACGTCGAATCGATCGAATACGTGATCAACATGGGATCAATCCCGCTGCACATCTGGAACAGTCGAGTGGGATCTTTAGAGCTCCCCGACTGGTGCGTGATCGACTTGGATCCAAAGGAAGCACCATTCAAAAATGTCATCACGTGTGCGCTCGCGCTGAAAAAGATCTGCGACCAGATCGGTATGCCGAGTTACGTGAAGACAACCGGGAAGTCAGGCCTGCACATTCTTCTTCCGCTCGGTCGCCAGTTCACGTACGAACAGTGTCGCACAATCGGCGAGCTCATCGCCCGGCTGATCATTCGCGAAGTCGGCGACATCGCGACCATAACGAGGCATGTGACAAAGCGGGGCGACAAGGTCTATCTGGATTACCTGCAGAATCGTCACGGGCAGCTGATCGTTTCTCCGTTTAGTGTCAGGCCGCTTCCCGCCGCGACTGTCTCGATGCCACTCGAGTGGGAAGCCGTCACATACGATCTCGATCCAAGATCCTTCACCATCCGAAGTGCCGTAGAGACACTTGAAGCTCGGGGCGATCCAGTGCTGGCGGTTCTGGAGAACAAGACCGACCTGGCAATGATTCTCGGCGCTCTTGCGGGCTGACGGGGAGTGCCCTAATTTTAGCGCATCTGAGTCTATTTTAGTTCACTTGAACCATTTTTAGCTCACCACTAATGGGCCTGCTCATAAGCCCGCTCGATAACGCCCTTGGATCCACCAGCAAGGTTCGCCTGCTGCGGCTGTTGCTCGAGCAGAACCGGACGGTATCAGGCCGCGAAGCAGCACGTCTCACCGGCATGAGCCAGACTGCGATTCGTAGAGCAATCAAGGAGCTTTCACTCTCTGGCCTGATTCACCAGGAATCCGCAGGTGTACAATTTCTTTGTAGCGCGAACCGCGACCACCTTCTCGTTGCAGAGATTCTTGGTCCTCTCTTCGCCGCGGAGGCCCGTTGGCCCGCAACGCTTTTCTCCAGAATCCGCGACGTCGTCTCCAGAATTGAACACGACTCCAGCCTCAAGCGGAGTGATGAGCAGTTCGCTGTCCTCGCAGTGTGGATTTTTGGCAGCGTTGCCAAAGGCACCGATAAGCCGGGAAGCGATTTCGACATCATGTTCCTCGCTCGCAATGAGCACACGGCGAATTGCGTCTCTGACGGTGTCGCTACATACCTGTGGGACTTGAGTCGCGAGCTTGGAACCGATGTCAGACCCGTTATCCTGACCATGGCTCAGGCCAGACATCAGCTGCAGGAGCACGACTACTTCATCATGGGCGCATTGAGAAACGCTCGCGTTATCATTGGCGAAATTCCAGCGGAGCTGAGAATTGGTAAAGAGGACGAGGTCAAAGCGAATCGATAGATCCCAGGCTTCACGTTATGCGGAAGCGGGGCGAGTTTTTCTCGAGAGTGCGCGAACCCTGTCGGATATCGCTGATGACACTTCGCCTTACGGCAACGCGATTGCGCTCCTCTCGATTCACGCAGCAATCAGCTACACGGATGCATTGACTATCGCCTTCGCCGAACAAAAGAGCGCGGATCAACATGTCAAAGCCGTCGACAATCTGCGGGCTGCACTGGGAAGCAGAGTCGACGACGCTCAGGCGAAAATCCTGCGACAGATTCTTCAGCCCAAAGACACCGTGTCATACCAGGGAACCTTTTACAGTCTGAAAGACGGCCGCGCTCTCTTGAAGAAGGCCGAGGGGTTTTGCCGCTGGGCGAAGGATACCTACGAGGCTAGACCTTCCATTTGAATCCCGCATGGAGCGCCAGCCGGCAGCGCTCCATGACTTTCAGGCCTCGCTCCAGCGGAAACTAAGATAAATTTTCCCGACCGTGGCTGACCTTCGCGATACCCTCGACTCGGAAATCTCCGGCACCTACACCGTCGAGCGCGAGCTTGGCGGTGGAGGAATGAGCCGCGTCTTCGTCGCCACCGAAAAGCTTCTTGACCGCCGAGTCGTCATTAAGGTTCTTCCCGAGGACGTCGCCGCCGGTATCAGTGCCGACAGGTTCAGGCGGGAGATTCAGCTCGCAGCAAAGCTTCAACATCCGCACATCGTTCCGGTTCTGTCCGCGGGCGAAGTTCTGGGCCGGCCGTATTTCACGATGCCGTTTGTCGAAGGCGAATCGCTGCGCACAAGGCTCGATCGCTCAGGCGATTTGCCTCTTCCCGATGCAGTGAGGATTCTGCGCGAGATTGCATCAGCACTCGCATATGCGCACCGGCAGGGCATTGTCCATCGCGACATCAAGCCGGACAACGTTCTCATAAGCGACGACTTCGCGCTCGTCACCGACTTCGGTGTCGCGAAAGCGCTCAAGGACTCGGCCGTTGGGAATGACGCGGGAACCGTAACCACGGCCGGCAGCATTATCGGAACGCCGGAGTACATGTCACCCGAGCAGGCGACCGGTGATCCGCACGTCGATCATCGCTCCGACATTTATTCGTTCGGGATTCTCGCTTACGAGATGGTGACGGGTACCACTCCGTTCAGCGGCCGCAGTACGCAGGCGCTGCTCGCGGCGCATGCAATCGTGCCGCCAGATCCCATTGAAAAGCACCGTCCGAATCTCGCGCCATGGCTTGGCGAAGTGATAATGAAGTGCCTGGAGAAGCGTCCGTCGGATCGGCCGCAGACCGCGAGCGATATCGTTCATCTTCTCCAGCAGTCGGACGAGGTTTCACGAAGCGGCCAGACTATCGATCCATATCGCCGCGCACCGCGGCGCCGCCCTCTTTTCATTGGAGCGGGACTAGCGGTGATCGTACTCGCTTCAGCCGCCACATTCTACTTCCGCGGAAGATCGGGCGGTGCGGACGCCGGCATTCAATCCGTTGCGGTGCTGCCGCTCGTTAACGTAGGTGGCACTGCACAGGACGAATAT